>CAYOTD010000377.1:0-5679 GCA_964406685.1 uncultured Solibacteraceae bacterium
CTCGGTCGCCGTCATCGAGGCCAATATCGACGACTCGACTCCGGAAACGCTCGGCTACGCCATGGAGCGCCTCCTCGCCGAAGGCGCTCTCGACGTGACTCTCACCCCGGTCCAGATGAAGAAGAACCGGCCGGGTGTCACCCTCGGCGTCATCGCGCGGCCCGAGGACCGCGAGCGGCTGGCCGCTCTCGTCTTCGCCGAGACCTCCACCCTCGGACTGCGCTTCCACATGGCCGAGCGCCGGGTCGAGGCGCGTCATCTTGTCGAGGTCGAGACGCGCTACGGCAAGGTGAGAATCAAGGTGTCGGCCTCCGGCGCCGCCGCGCCGGAATTCGAGGACTGCCGCGCGCTGGCGCGCGCCACCGGCGCCCCTCTTAAGGACATCATGACCGAGGCGGGGCTCACTTACCTCAGGAATACGCGATGAAATACTATCTCACTACACCCATCTACTACGTGAACGCGGCTCCTCACATCGGCCACACCTACACCACCATCGTGGCCGACCTGGTGCGGCGCTTCAAGTCGATGCAGGGCTACCGCGCCGTGCTGACCACCGGCACCGACGAGCACGGCCAGAAGGTCGAGCGCTCCGCCCGCGCCGCCGGCAAGACCCCCGAGGAGTTCACCACCATCATCGCCGAGGAGTTCCGCGAGCAGTGGCGGAAGCTAGGTCTCAAGATCGACCGCTTCCAGCGCACCACCAACCCGCAGCATCACAAGGTTGTGCAGGACCTCTTCCGCCGCTGCCTCGACAACGGCTACATCTACAAGAGCGCCTACACCGGGCAATACTGCTTCTTCGACGAGCTCTACGTGAGCGACGCCAAGCCGGGCGACCCCTGCCCGGATTGCGGCCGGCCCACCGAAACCGTCACCGAGGAGAACCTCTTCTTCAAGCTCTCGGCCTTCACCGAAAAGCTGATCGAGCTGCACGAGAAGAACCCGGAATTCCTCATGCCGGAGACCCGCCGCAACGAGGTGCTGGCCTTCCTCCGTCAAGGGCTGAACGATCTCTCCATCAGCCGGACGACGATCAAGTGGGGCATCCCGGTGCCGGATTTCGCGCCCCACGTCTTCTATGTCTGGTTCGACGCCCTGACCACCTACATGAGCGCGGTCGATGGCGAGCCGTTCTGGCCGGCGGATCTGCACCTGATCGGCAAGGAGATCGTGCGCTTCCACGCCATTTACTGGCCGGCCTTCCTGCTGGCAGCCGGCCTCCCCCTGCCCAAGCGCATCTTCGCCCACGGGTGGCTCCTGTTCGAGAACGACAAGATGTCGAAGTCGCGCGGCAACATCGTGCGCGCCACGCCCATCTCCGATGTCGTGGGTATCGACGCGCTGCGTTACTTCCTGCTGCGCGAGATCGTCTTCGGGCAGGACGGCAGCTTCAGTTACGACGCTCTGGTGGGCCGCTACAACTCGGACCTTGCCAACGGCCTGGGCAACCTCGCCAGCCGCACGCTCACCATGATCCGCCAGTACCGCGAAGGCGCAGTCCCCGCCTCGGCGGGTGATCCCGCTATCGCGACGCAGGCCGCCGAAACCATCGCCGCCGTCGTCACGGCCTTCGAACGCTTCGAATTCAGCAAGGCGCTGGAGGCGCTCTGGGTGCTGCTGTCGGCGGCGGACAAGTACATCGTCGAGCAGGCGCCCTGGAAACTCGCCAAGAAGGTGGACGGCGCGGCGGCCCTCGACGCCACGCTATACACGGCGGCCGAGGTGGTCCGCATCGCCACCGCTCTTCTGGCGCCGGTGATCCCCGATTCCGCGGCGAAGATCTGGGCGCAGCTCGGCATGGGCGATTCGCTGGAATCCGTCCGCATCGACCGGCTGGCCTGGGGCCAGTTGACGGCGGGACAGAAGATTGGCGAGATCGCGGCCGTGTTCCCGCGCATCGATCCGGCCACGGCCATTCCGAAGATGCAGGAGTTGGAAGTCGCCGAGACCGCGCGCCAGGCGGCCCTGCTGGGCAAGACGCCCGCCCCCCCCGCCGCTCCGGCGCCGGCCGGCGACCGGATCACCATCGACGATTTCGCCAAGGTGGACATGCGCGTCGGCATCGTCCGCGAGGCCCAGCCCGTCAAAGGCGCCAACAAGCTCGTGCACATGCAGGTCGATATCGGAGAGGCCAGGCCGCGCTCCATCGTGGCCGGCATCGCCGAGGCTTACAAACCCGAGGATCTGGTCGGCCGCAAGGTCGCCATCGTCGCCAACCTCGAGCCGCGCAAGCTGCGCGGCCTCACCTCCGAAGGCATGGTGGTGGCGGCCTCCGGCGAGGGCGGCAAGCCGGCCCTGGTCAGCTTCCTCGAGGACGTGCCCGTGGGGGCGCGCCTGAAGTAATGCGCCTGGCCGATTCCCACTGCCACCTGGACGCGGAGGAATTCGATCTCGACCGCGACGAGGTGATCAAACGGGCGCGCGCCACCCGCGTCGAGGCCATGCTCGTCATCAACACCGCCGTCGCGCCCGAGGACCTCGACGTCGCCATTCGCCTGGCGGAAGCGCATCCGGATGTCTGGGCCACCGTCGGCGTGCAGCCGCACGAAGCGCACAAGGCGGGCGAGGAGACCTACGCTCGCATGGCGGAGATGGCGCGGCATCCCAAGGTGGTGGCCGTGGGCGAGACCGGTCTCGAGTATCACTACCAGTTCGCGCCCCGCCCGGCGCAGCGCGCCGCCTTCATCCGTCAGATGCAGGTGGCCTCCACCGCCCGCAAACCCATCGTCATCCACACGCGGGAAGCCTGGGACGACACCTTCGCTCTCCTCGAAGAGCACTGGCTGCCGCACCACCTGCCGGGCATCATGCATTGCTTCACGGGCGGTCCGGCCGAGGCGGAGCGATGCCTGAAAATGGGTTTCTATTTGAGCTTCTCAGGCGTCTTAACTTATAAGAACGCGGATCAGATCCGCGAAGCCGCGCGGCTGGCGCCTGCGGATCGCATTCTGATCGAGACCGACGCGCCCTATCTGGCTCCGGTGCCCGAGCGCGGCCGGCGCAACGAGCCGGCCTTTGTTCTCTACACCGCGCTCAAACTCGCCGAGATCCGCGGCCAGACCCTGGAGCAAACGGCCGCGGCGGTGTGGGAGAACTTCGAGCGCCTTTGTTTGCGGAAGCCGGAGGCGAGCGGGTAAACTAGGTGAACCGATGGGCTTGAGCAAAGCGGGTCAGTCTCTGGGGGCCATGGAGATCTTCGATCTCGTGCGGGACGATCTCGCGCAGGTCGAAGCCGAGATCCGCCTGGAATCCGTCGCTTCGGTGGACGCCATCACCACCATCGGCCGCTATCTGCACTCCAGCGGCGGCAAGCGGCTGCGGCCGATCCTGGTGCTGCTTTGCGCCCGCCTGTTCGGCGATGCGGGGCGCGCGGCCGTCCGCATGGCGGCGGTGGTGGAGATGATCCACGCCGCCACGCTCGTGCACGACGACGTGATCGATTACGCCGACACGCGCCGCGGCCGGCCTTCGACCAACGCCGTCTGGGGCAATCACACTTCCGTCCTCGCCGGCGACTGGCTCTACATGCAGGCCTTCCAGATCGCGCTCGAGGAACGCAACTTCGCCGTCCTCGACCTGCTGATCGGCCTTACGCAGCGGATGGTCGAGGGCGAGCTACTGCAACTGGAGCGCATCGGCCGCATCGAGGTCAGCGAAGCCGACTACATGGAACTGGTGGACCGCAAGACGGCCAGCCTGTTCTCGGCCTGCGCGCAGTTGGGCGCCATCTTCGGAAGGGCGGGGGAGGGCGAGATCGCCCGGCTGGGGGACTTCGCCTGGAACCTCGGCATGGCTTTCCAGTTGGTCGACGATGTTCTGGATTTCACGGCGGAGGAAGACGTTCTCGGCAAGCCCGTGGGCAGCGACCTGCGCGAAGGCAAGGTGACTCTCCCGCTGATCTATGCCCTGGAACGCGCCACGGCGGAAGAGCGCGCCGAGCTCGCGGCGGGGCTCAGCAACGGGATCTCGTTTCCGCGCGTGCTGGAACTGATCCGGCGCCACGAGGGGATCGAGCGCGCCACCGAGCGGGCCCAATCGTTCCGCGAGAAGGCGCGCGCGCTGATCGCCGGGTTCCCGGAATCGGCGCCCCAGCGCGCGCTGCGGTCGCTGACCGACCTGGTCACCGACCGCGACCACTAACTTCGGCTAACTGGCCGCTCCTTTCCGGCTCTCTTCGCGGATCAGCTTGATCTCGTCGGCCGGAATGTGCAGGAACTCGAGAAACTCCTGGTGCTCCTGCGGCGCCATCTTCTCGAACTCGGCGTGCCAGCGGTTCATGTCGGCCGGGGAGAACCCCGCCGCCTTCATGATGGAAATCCACTTCTCTTTGGTGACCATGTCCAGTCCTTTCAGCGCGATCTTGTGACGAAGCAGCTTCAGGATCGCCCGCTGGTGGCCGCGGAGCCGTTCGACCTCGGCGTCGATCTCCAGCAACCGCCGCTTGAGCACCGCCGCCGCGTCGCTCTCCGGCCTCTCTAACAGAGCGCGGATATCGGCCAGCTTCAGGCCCATGCTCCGGTAAGCGCAGATCTGCCGCAGCCGGGCGAGGTCCTTGTCGCCATAGCGGCGGTAGTTGCCCTCGCTGCGCGCCGCCGGCCGCATCAGCCCGATCGACTCGTAATACAGCACCGCCGTCCGGCTCAATCCGCAGCTCCGCGCCAGCGTCGTGACAGTCAGCATCGTCCAGTCCCCACTGTGAACCCTGGAGTTATAGACAGGTCAAGGGGTGGATCGGGAATCTTTCGCTCCGGTCAATGCCACGGCGTACCCGCCGATGAGCAGATACTCAACTTCGTGCGAGTTCAGCAACTTCAAGGACTCTTTGAAGTCGGCTGGTAGCTGGATCGTAGTCATAGTGAATGCGCCGCAGCAGTTCCAATGCTTCCAGCCGCTCGGCCGGAGGCCGCGATCTCCAATACGCCGTGTCGTCCGGCTGCTGGTCCAGCGAATCGACGCGGAAGGCGCTCCGATCCACGCTCGGGCCGGTTCTCGCCGGCATCCCTCGATTGTACCGGATGACCTTGATTGCCGGCTCCTGTTGCCGGGTTGTTCCCGCCGGCTTTTTCCGCCTGCGCTGTTCGAGGTGGAGGCGCCCGCACTCCGGAGTAATTGACCCGAAACCGGCCGGATTCCGCCTCATCCGCCGGTATCGTCTTCGTTTGACGGCCTTTATTCCGCTGTGCTAAACGTGGAGGTTCCTCAACCGGAGGACCTTATGGCTGACGAGCAGAAAGCCGAGGCCACGCCGAAACCTGCCGCGGCCGCCAAAGCCCCGGCCGCGATGGCCGTCACCGCCTGGGAAGACGAGCTGACCCGCCGCCTGGCCGAACAGTTTCCGGGGGACATCTTGGAGTTCTCCACCTACCAGGGCCAGGAGTTCCTGGTCGCCCGGACCGAAGCGGTGATCCCCATCATCGAGTTTCTGAAACTGGAAGGCGAGTTCGACTACCTGGTGGATCTGACCGCGGTGGACTACAAAGACCGCGCCGAGCGCTTCGACCTGATCTACATCCTGTACAGCTTCGCCCGCAACCAGCGCATCCGCATCAAGACCCGCCTCGCCGAGGGCGCCGTGCAGGAGAGCGTGACCGCCGTTCACCCGACCGCCAACTGGCTGGAGCGTGAGGTCTACGACCTGTTCGGGATCGAGTTCGTCAACCACCCCGACCTCAAGCG
>CAYOTD010000378.1:0-5674 GCA_964406685.1 uncultured Solibacteraceae bacterium
CACGTCTACTTCGCGTCCTTGCCCGGGATGTTCGAGCGCACCATCAGTTGCAGTTCACTCTCCAAGACCTACGCGATGACCGGCTGGCGGCTGGGTTATGTGATCGCCGCGCCGCGCGTCATCGATCAGGCGCGCAAGGTCCACGACTTCCTGACCGTGGGCGCCGCCGCGCCGCTTCAGGAAGCCGCGGTAACGGCGCTCGAGTTGCCTGAAAGCTACTATCGGGAGCTGCTGGATCTTTACACCGAAAAGCGCGCAGTGTTTCTCGACCACCTGGACGCGGCCGGCCTCGCCTACACGCGCCCCGGCGGCGCTTACTACGTGATGGTGGACATCTCCGAATTCGGCTGGAACGACGACGTCGCCTTCAGCGAATGGCTGGCGCGCGAGGTGGGCGTGGCGGGGGTTCCCGGCTCCAGTTTCTTCCACGAACCCGTCCGCCACCTGATCCGCTTCCACTTCGCCAAGCGGACAGAGACCCTCCACGCCGCCGGCCAGCGTCTGCGCCAACTCCGGCGGAAGGCCGGTAAGCCCGGCGCCTGCTAGACCTCTCCCCCCACCAGGGATGCCAGGCCCTGCGCCACGCCGGTCAACTTCTGGGCCTGGGAAGACAGCGTTGAGGAAGCCCCCGCGCTCTCCTCCGAGCTGGCGGCGAAGTGCTGCGTCATCTGTTCCAGCCGGTTCAGGGATTCGGCGATCTGCTTCAGCCCCTTCGTCTGTTCGGCGCTTCCGGCGGAGACATTGTCGGCCATTTTTTGGACCGACGCCGAGTCGGCGGCCGCGGTGCGGATGATCGTGGCCACCTCTTCGACGTGAGACAGCCCCGCGTTGGTCTTTGTGACCGACTGGCCGATGATCTCCGAGGTCTCGCTGGCCGCCTGGGCGGAACGTTGCGCCAGGCTTCGCACTTCGTCGGCCACCACAGCGAAGCCCATGCCGGCCTCCCCGGCGCGGGCGGCCTCCACCGCCGCGTTCAGCGCCAGGATGTTGGTCTGGAACGCGATCTCGTCGATCACTTTGATCACCTTGGCGACCCGTGCGTTGGTGGCAGAAACCTCCTGCATGGCGGCCACCATCTTGTCGATGGCGATCCGGCCGGATTCCGACGCCTCCCGTGAGCGTGACATGGCGCCCGCCATCGACCGGGCATCATCGACGTTGCGCGAGGCCACCGAGTTGATCTCCGTGCAGGCCGCCGAGGTCTCTTCAATCGAGGCCGACTGCTCGCTGGCGCCCCGCGCCAGGGCCTGCGAGGAACTCTCCACCTCGGCCGATGCCGCCGCCACCTGGTAAGCCGCATCCTTCAATTCGGCCACCGACTCCATCAGCCTGCCGGTGATCCTCCGCGTGACATACCAGCCGATGAACACCGCCAGTACTGTGGCCGCGATGCCCGCCACGACCGTGCTCGCCCCCGCCGTATTCAGCGATCCGGCCGAATCCTGCGAGGACTTGCCGGCCATCTCCGAACACTGCCGACTGAGCAACCCGGCGGCTCCCACCAGGCGTCCTCCGAGGCTCGCCCACTGCGTCAGCAGTGCGGCAAACGCGTCGCCCTTGTTCTCGCCCTTCCGGACGGCCTCCAGGATCTGCTTGAGAACCACCTCGTAGGCGCTCAGATCCGCCGCCAGCTCCCGCGTCGGCTCGCGCAGCGCGGCCAGCTTTTCGGATCGCGCGACCTGCGCGGAGAGCTTCGGCATCAGTTCGTGAACCTTGCCGAAACGCTCCCAACCGGCCTCCAGCGAGCCCGGTTTCTGAATGGTGACGTGATAGATGAAGTGAATTCGCGCGTTCAGAATCTCGCGCTCAAATGCCGTTGCCAGTTGCGCTTCGGGCAGATAATCCTCCGCCACGGCGTTCATGTCCCGAGAGACCCTTTTCATGGTCAGGTGATTAAATGCGCAGATGAAGCCCAACGTGATGATCAATACCGCGAAGCCCAGGGCGATGCTCCGGCGGACCGTCCAATTGTTCATGGTCCTTGCCCCCAAATATCCCGTATCGGCCGGATGATAATCGGCTTTGAGCGTAAACTAACCGCTTTACCACTTCCTGAGGCTCAGTCCCAGGGGTTTCGGCGCCCCAGGGTGGTAGAGGAAGAGCGATCCGCGCAGTTCCGCCCCGCGGAGTTCGACCGGCGCCGAGAAACGATCTCCCGCCGCCCCCGCGGGCGAGGCGATTGCGCCCGCCAGCGCGCCCCGGATGATGTAGTCGGTCCGCCACTTCATGATCCGGCCGAACCAACTCCGGTTCTGTAGGAACCGGCCGCTGATCAGCCGCTTCCCTCCAATGGTTCCCGACACCGATCCATCGGCGCCGATTGTGAGTTCCACCGGGATTCCACCAGGCAATGGCTGTCTCGATACCGTGGTGAGATCGGCGGTCCAGGTTCCCACCAGTCCGGCCGGCGGGGACCCGGCGGCGGCCATCAGCGGCGGTTGCCCAAACATCTCATTGGCGCACAGCAGGACGAAGACGGTCAGCACCGCCAGAACCGCCGCGTACAGCATCCGCCGGCGCGCCCTCGCCGCCGGACTCATGGGTTCAATGGGCGGCGCCGGACCCCGCAGGCGCCACCAGCACACCAGGTGGAGCAGACCCAGCGCCGCCGGGATCGACAACGGCCAGTCCCACATGGGCTTCTTCTCCACAAGCCCGAAGAACCCCCAACCGAGCACGGAGAGCAAACCTCCCCACCCTTCCCGGAACCAGGCGACAACCAGCCCCAGAAAGAGGCTTCCCATGCCCAGGGCAAGCAGGTTCTCCCGGGTGGTCATTCTGCCAAACGGAGGAGGGCCCTCCCCGAATACGAAGGCGAGAAGAAAGAGAACCATCAGCGTGCCGGCGATCCGGGCGATCCAGCGCCCGGTGGCGGCCGCCTGCCAGGTGAGCCTGTAAAGTGGTGTCATCGCGCTACCAGGATCGGGCAATTCCGGCGGGGAAGAGCTTCCCAGTTCCTGCGGAAGTTCTTCGCGAATGTTGAAGCCGTCTGAAATCAACGGGCTTGGGGAGCGCGCAGGCGCCTGCCGGCTTCTTCCGCCACCGCCCGCCCTACCGCCACCTGGGTCCCGCCGGGGTCGTCCGCGGGCCGGTCGTAGGTCTCGGCCCAGATCAGTTTTCCGGTGTGAACGTCGATCAGCCGCGTCGTGATCCGCAGCCGTTCGCCCTGTCGCTGGATCGTGCCCTCCACAAGGACCTCCAGACCCAGGATCCTCCCCATCATCGCCATCGAAATCCGGGCGCGCTGGTACCGCCTCACGGTGCTCGGCGAGACGACCTCGAGCCCTCTCACCTTTGCCAGTTCGGCCACCAGCACGTCGTTGAATCCGCGCGAGTACCTCTCGGCGTCCATGCCGGGACAGATGCACTCGAACGGGACCACCGCCAGGCTGGCGGCCCCTTTCTCTCCGGGCAGGTGCCGGGAAGGCACGTAGAACTCGTAGTAGACCAGACCGGCGGCCGCCAGAACCAGCAGCGAGGGGAGGACCCAGCGCCACAGCCGCGCCCGGCTTTGCCGCTCCGGCGGGGGTGGCGGGCCGGCCGGTTCGTCGGTGGCGACCTGCGCCGCGAACCTGTACCCCCGGCGCGGGACGGTCTCGATATACGGGTTCTCGTCGGATTCGTCGCCCAGCGCCTTTCGCAGCAGGGAGATGTTCCGCGCCAGCCCGACATCCTCGACGTGGGTGTCCGGCCACACCAGCTTCATCAGTTGGGATTTCTCGACCACTCGTCCCCGCCTCTCCAGAAGCGCCTGAAGCGTATCGAGCGCTTTCGGCACCAGGGGAACCAGTTCGCCTTCGCGGTATAGGACTCGCTGTTCCGCGTCGTAGAGGAAGGGACCGAACCTGTACGTCATCCGATAGCGCCAATTGTAACGGAAAGGCAGGTCGCTTTCCGCTCACCGGCCGCGAAGGTTCTCCCAGGCTTCGGGTTGGCTGATCAGGCGCTCCGCCTCGGCGGCAGTCACGGGAGGACAGTAGTGGTAGCCCTGCGCGAACTCGCAACCCAGTTCGCGCAGCCGGTCGGCCTGGGCCGGATCCTCCACGCCCTCGGCCACCACGCTCATGCCGAGCTTGTGGGCCATCTCGACGATCGTGCGCACGACCTCGGCTCCCTTGCTCTCCTCCTCCGCCAGGTGCTCGGTGAAGGAGCGGTCGATCTTGATGCTGTCGAAGGGCAGTTTGCACAGATACCGCAGGCAGGAGTAGCCGGTTCCGAAGTCGTCGATCTTGAGCCCGACGCCCAGTTCCTTCAGGCGCGCCAGCGTGGCCAGGGCCGCATCCAGATCGTCCAGCAGCACCGACTCCGTCACTTCCAGTTGCAGGGACGCTGGCGCCAGTTCGGATTCCTTCAGTACGTGGGCCACCTGTTTTACCAGGTCGGTCTGGCGGAACTGCCGGGGGGAGACGTTCACGCTGATCTCGACCGGCGCCCGGTCGGGATACTGGATCTGCCAGCGGCGGGCCTGAAGACAGGCCTCCCGTAGCACCCACAGGCCGATGGGAAAGATGAGACCGGTCTCCTCCGCCAGGGGAACGAACTGCTCCGGCATCAGCAGCCCGCGCTTCGGGTGGCGCCAGCGCAGCAGCGCTTCGAAGCCGCACAACTCGCCCGATCCGAGATTCACCTTGGGCTGGTAAACGATCTCGAACTGCTCCCGCTCCAGGGCGCTGCTCAGGTCGCTTTCCATCTGGAGGCGGTCGAGAACGCGTTCCCGCATGGCGCCGTCGAACACCGCCCACTGGGCTTTGCCGCGCGATTTGGCGGCGCACATGGCGGTGTCGGCGTCGCGCAGCATCTCTTCCGGCGCGGGGCAGCCATTGCCGGCCAGCGCGATTCCCACGCTGGCGGAACAGAACACGTCTCTCCCGTTCACCACAAACGGAGGCCGCAGCGCGGTCAGAACGCGGTCCGCCAGGCGGCACGCGGCGCTGGCGTCGGCGATGCCTTCCACCAGAACTCCGAACTCGTCGCCGCCCAGCCGCGCCACCACGTCGTTGCCGCCGATCTCCGGCGCGGCCGTCCCCCGAAACCCTCTCCGCAGCCGCTCGCCCACCGCCGCCAGAAGCTGATCTCCCGCTTTGTGGCCCAGGCTCTCGTTGACGATCTTGAATCGGTCCAGGTCGAGGAACAGCACCGCGATGCCGGAGCCGCCCGTCCGCCGCATGGCGTCCGCCACCCGGTCCAGGAACAGAAACCGGTTCGGCAGTCCGGTCAGCGAGTCGAACGTCTTGGTCGTGGTGATGTCGCTCAGCGATCCGGCCATCCGTACGGGCCGCCCGTCGGGACCCCGCATCACCACGCCGCGGGTCAGCATCCAGCGGTACGAGCCGTTGCGGTGGCGCATCCGGTGTTGGTGCTCGAAGGTGTCCACCGAGTTGGGCGCCCCTTCCAGGTTCCGCAGGCGGGCGCACAACCCCGCCACCTCCTCCGGATGCACGCGCGAGAACCACTCGTCCGGCGTGTCGCCGACGGCGTCGTCGTCGCACCCAACCATGGCCTTCCAGCGGGGGGAGAAAGCGATGCGGCCCCCGGCCAGGCGGCACAGGGCCTCGTTGACCTTCAGGAAGCGGTAGTCGCGGGACAGGAAGAACGCGCCCGAGGGGGCCTGGTCAAAGGTCAGGCGGAACCGCTCCTCGCTCTCGCGCAGGGCGGCCTCTGCGGCCTTGCGCTT
>CAYOTD010000379.1:0-5671 GCA_964406685.1 uncultured Solibacteraceae bacterium
CAAGCGGGCCGCGCAGTGCTGGCCGAGCATCCCGATTCTCCCGGCAGCCTGGGCATCGCCATCAGCGAAGCGGTGGAGGACGCGGCCCACAACGGCGACACCAACTACTCGCTCGGCAGCGTGCTGAACCACGTGCTGCTGCACCAGACCGTGATCGGCCTGGAGTGCCAGAAGCAGATGGCGCTGGCGGGCGACAAGCCGGACGTGGTTATCGGCTGCTTCGGCGGCGGGTCGAATTTCGGCGGCATCGCGCTGCCGTATTTCCTGGAGAAGCTCAAGGGCGACCCGGTGCGGCTGCTGGCGGTGGAGCCTTCGGCCTGCCCGACGCTCACCCGGGGCGTCTTCGCCTACGACTACGGCGATATCGCCAAGCTGACTCCGCTGCTGAAGATGTTCACCCTGGGCCACGATTTCGTCCCGCCGGCGATTCACGCGGGCGGGTTGCGCTACCACGGCGCCTCTCCCCTGGGCAGCCACCTGCTCAAGTACGGCTGGCTGGAAGCGCGCTCGGTGCCGCAACTGGCCTGTTTCGAGGCGGCGTTGCAGTTTGCGCGCACCGAGGCCATCCTGCCGGCGCCGGAATCCTCGCACGCCATCCGCGCCGCCATCGACGAAGCCATCGCGGCGCGCGAGGAAGGCAAGCCGCGCACCATCCTGTTCTGTCTGAGCGGACACGGCCACTTCGACCTGAGCTCCTACGACGCCTACCTGGGCGGCCGGCTCCAGGACTACGAGCACCCGGCGGAAGCCATCGCCGAGGCGATGAAGTCGCTGCCTCAGGTCTGAGCAGGCCTCCGGAAAGGAGGAAGCCATGAAGATCGAGGATGATCTGGTGGTGGCGGCCAAGCGCGGCCGCCCGTCGGAGGATCTTAGCCTGGACACGCCGGACAGCGTGGCCGTCCAGAACTGGCTGCGCAACGCCAAGCTGGACGGCTTTCTCATGCGGAGGCTCCGGCAGACCCTGGCGGAAACGGGCCACGAGGTTTCGCGGATGAGCGACGACGACGTGACCCGCGCGGTCACGGCGGGGCTGGCGTCCAAGCGGCTGGTGATTGCCCAGCCCGCCGAGCCGCTGGAGCCGCCGCCACCGCCTTCCCGGCAGAAGATGAGCGGCTACTTCACGGCGTTCCGCTACATCGCCGGCCAGTCGCTCGATCAACTGGAGAAGACCACCGGGTATCCCAATGGAGCCCTGTCGGGCAAGGGCGCGCTGATCTACAGGCTCCTCAAGGTGCCGGAGGTCGACGAATTCGAGGCCGGCGGCGTCTCGACAGTCTCCACGGTGGGAACGCCTTCCGGCCGCGTCCAGCGCAGCAACGCGCGCATGTCGATGGCGCTGACCGGCCCGAACATGCTGGTCAAGGTGTATCCGCGCACCGGGGAGGCATCCGACTCCATGCCCGGCGCCGGCGTTCCCGCCTGGCGGCTGACCGCGGGGGCGATCGAAGGCGAACTGCTGTTCGAAGTGGCTCCGGGAGACAACGTGCCCGCCCGGGCCTGAGCGGCGCCGCCGAGTTCATTCATTTCCGGCACCTCCACCGCCTCCGGGCGGCGTTATACTTGCCAGCCAGGAGTACCTGAGGAGGGCATGTGAAACGCATCCGGTTTCGTCTACCGGTTCTGGCGGGAGCGATCCTGTTCCCGCTCTCCGCCCAACCATCGAAAACGCCGCCGGCGCCGACGATCACCGTGCCCGGCGTGTTCACAGGCCGCAGCGGAAAGCCGATGGCCAAGGCGCGGCTGCTGTTGGGCGAGGTGGAGCACGACAACGAGTTCGAGTACGCCCGGATCAAGCTGGTGGCAAAGGTGCCCGACGCCATCGCCGACGCCAAGGGCCAGTTCCAGTTCCGCAACGTGACGCCCGGCGTCTACACCATTCTGTACAACCCCACCGGCGCTTCCCTGCTGGTGCAGAACGTGATCAGCATCCGGGCTCTCTCGGCCGAGACCCGGTCGATGCTGCCCATGATGCGGAACGTCGAGGTCGGCAAGAGCTACGAGCCGCTGGCGGAACGCGCCTGGGGCCAGGCCTTCACTCTGTTGAAGGGGCACACGTTCTGGTCTATGGGGGCGAACATGAAGATCTGGAACGCCACCGCGCGCTGGCGCCAGGCGGGACCGTACGTGGAGGTGCGCAAAGGCGTCATCTGGCGGGAGCGTATCGACGCCAAGAGCCAGATCAGGTTCGAGGCCTGGAGTTACTGACAGGGTGGTGCGAACGGGGGGAGTCGAACCCCCATTCCCTCTCGGGAGCCAGATCCTAAGTCTGGTGCGTCTGCCAGTTCCGCCACGTTCGCACGAAGGGCTTCGACCTCATCATATCATCGCGCGGCGGCGGCCACGGCGCGGGCGGCGGCCTCGCGCAGACCGAGAATGCGTGGACCGGGGCGGCCGCAGGGGCACGGCGCCGATTCGACGAAACCCTCGCGTCCGTCGAGAAAGAACTCGGCGGCGAGCAGATGAAGGCCCAGGTGGGCATCGCATTCGGCGGCGGCCACGCGGCCGGTGGAGTCCAGGTATTGCTCAAACAGCGGGACCTGAAAGACGCGCCAGAACAGGTCGCGGTCGGCATCGGTGAGACAGGGCTGGCCGTCCCCGGTGAAGACCACCAGGGCGCAGTCGAGCGAGGACACCTCGATCCGGCGCATTGCCGCCCACGCCGCCAGGTACCGGAGTTCGGTCAGCGGGGCGGCCACCAATTCCGGGCGGTAGGCCTCAACCTCGCGGCTCCACCCCCCGGCGAACACACGGACCAGCGGACCCTCGGCGAACCCCGGCCGCAGGACCGCGGTGCGCACGGGGACGGGCAGCGGCGACTGGAAGCGGACCTCCCGCCGCGCCCTCACCCGCCTTTTCAGCACGATGCGAACACGCACGCAGGGCATCCCTTATCTTAGGATGTAGGCCCGGACCGGGATTTCTCTCAGCGCTGTTTCTGGTCCGGAAACGGCGGGCGGGTCAGGCCGGCGGAGAGCGCCAGTTGGGTCAGCCCGGCGACGTTGTTGACGCTGAGCTTCTTCATCATCGTCTTCCGGTAGCTGCGCACGGTCTGGAGGCCCAGGTCCAGCATGACCGCGATCTCCTTGCTGGTCTTGCCCTCGGCCACCAGGCGCAGCACCTGCAACTCGCGCGGCGACAGCCCGTCGAGGGCCGTCGGCAGGCGCTTGGATTCCAGGTCGCCGCGCTGGATGCGCGCCAGCAGCTTGTCGGAAACCTGCGGGCTCAAGTACGAACCGCCCTTGGCCACCGTGCGCAGGGCGTCGAGCAGGTCGTCGTCGGAGGCTTTCTTGAGGACGAAGGCGCGCGCGCCGGAACGGATGGCGCTCACCACCGAGTGCTCGTCGTCATACATCGAGAGGATGATGACGCGCGTCTCGGGGGAGTGGCGCAGGATCTCGGTGGTGGCGTCGATGCCGCTGAGGCCGGGGAGGCCGATGTCCATCAGAACGATGTCGGGCTTGCCGCGCTTGCAGAACTGGACCGCGTCTCCGCCGTTTTCCGCTTCCCCGACGACGGTGAACTCCTCGCTGTGCCGCAGGATTGCCTTGATTCCGTCCCGAAGGATCTTGTGGTCGTCGACGAGCAGGATTTCCGATGCCATCACAAATCGGGCTCAAGCGCCCTGTGCGCGACCGGGCGCCGGGAGGCCGCAGCCGGCTCGCGTCTCATAACTCGCTTTCACAATTGTATCCCGGCCGGGCGCGCTGGCAAGCTCCAAAGTCAGACCGAAATCGTCCGCATAGCTGTCCATCAGCATCAGGCCGATCCCCTCCGGACGCCGCCGCGCCCGGGCGGGATCGAACCCCCGTCCGTTATCGCGCACTTCCAGTGTGGTTCCGCTCCCGTTCGTCCGCAGGGAGATCCGGATCCGGCGGGCCCCCGAGTGCCGGATTGCGTTGTCCAAAGCCTGCTCGGCGATCCGGTACAACGCCGTGGCGACGCCGCCGGGCAGGACGGTGGCGCCCGAGCATTCCACCAGCACATGAGCCGGGGTTAGTTGTTGGCGGCGGCCGGCCAGCTTCCGCAGGGCGCAGGCCAGCCCGGCCCGCTCCACCGGCTCCGGGCAAAGCTGGTGGCTGAGCCGGCGCACCTGCTCGACCGCGTTCTCCAGGATGCTCTGAATCTCGGTGGTGCGGGCGGCGATATCCGGGACTTTGTCTCTCAGCTCGAGCCGCAACACGTCGAATTGCAGCCCGACCGCGCTGAGAATCTGTCCAACTTCGTCATGCAGCACGCGGGAGACGCGCGCGCGCTCGGTCTCGCGTTCCCGCACGGCCCGAACCAGAGCGCTTCGCAGTGATCGTCGCGGCCGGGCGGGAGCGGTCATCCGGATTACTTCTTGCGCGCCACAGCGCGGCGCGCCGCGGCGGCCACCTCACGCGCCACCAGGCCGTACTTGTCCAGCAGGCCGTCGGGCGTGCCGGATTCGGCATACGTGTTCTGAACGCCGACGAACTCCATCACGCAGGGATGAAGCTCGCCCACCACCTGGGCCACCCGCACGCCCAGCCCGCCGTCCACCAGGTGCTCTTCGGAAACCACGATGGCGCCGGTTTCGGAGGCGGCGCGGCGGATGGCGTCGCGGGCCAGCGGCTTGATGGTGTGCATGTCCACCACGCGCGCCGAAATCCCTTCGGCCTCCAGCGCCTCGGCCGCGCGGATCGACTCGGCCACCATCAGCCCGCAGGCGATCAGCGTGATGTCGGACCCCGCCACCACCTCCACCGCCTTGCCGATCTCAAACCGCTGCCCGGAGTTGTAGACCACGGGCACCTTGGCGCGGCCCGTACGGATAAAGACGGGTCCCGTCATGGCCGCCGCCGCCCGCACCAGCGCGCAGGTGGCCGGATCGTCGGCCGGGGCGATAACGGTGAAACCGGGCAGCGCGCAGGCCAGGCTCAAGTCCTCGACGCTCATCTGCGAGGGACCGTCCTCGCCGATGGAAATGCCGCTGTGCGTCCCCACAATCTTGACGTTGACGTTCGGGTAGGCGGCGGTGACGCGTAGCTGTTCGAAGCCCTTCGTCATGACGAAGGCCGAGAAGCTGGCCGCGAAGGGGATCTTGCCGGCCGAAGCCAACCCCGCGGCCAGAGCCACCATGTTAGCCTCGGCGATGCCGCAGGAAAAGAACCGCTCGGGGAACTCCTTGAAGAAGCCGTGGGTCATGGTCGACTTGGACAGGTCGGCGTCCAGAACCACGATGTCCTTGTTCTCGCGGCCCAATTCCACCAGCGTCTTGCCGAACGATTCGCGCGTGGCCGGGCCGAGTTTCAGTTCGAATTTCGCTTTCGCCGCCATGTTACGCCAGCTCCTTCAAGGCCTGTTCCACTTCGGCGGGCGAGGGCGCCACACCGTGGAACTTCGGGTTGTTCTCCATGAACGACACGCCCTTGCCCTTGATGGTGTGGGCGATCAGGACCGTGGGCTTTCCCTTGGTGGCGGCGGCCGCGGCAAAGGCCTTTTGCAGCGCCGAAATGTCGTGTCCGTCGACTTCGATCACGTTCCAGCCGAAGGCCCGCCACTTGTCGGCCAGCGGCTCGAGTTCCATGATGTCTTTGACGAAACCGTCGAGCTGGATCTTGTTGTAGTCGACGATGGCCACCACGTTGTCGATCTTGTGGTAAGCGCCGAACATGGCCGCTTCCCAGATCTGGCCTTCCTGGCTCTCTCC
>CAYOTD010000380.1:0-5653 GCA_964406685.1 uncultured Solibacteraceae bacterium
GGACAGGCTGAAACTGGGATACAGATCGGCCGTGGCCACGCCCAGGCGGGCGTACTGCGCCGCCACCTGCCGTTCGGCATTGCGGATGTCGGGCCGCCGCCGCACCAGGTCCGCCGGCACGCCCACCGCGATCTCGGCCGGAATCACCGGAACCGGCTTCACCGCGGCCAACTCCGCGTCCACCGCGCCCGGCCTTTCGCCCAGCAGGACCGCGATGCGGTTGACCGACTTCTGATAGCTGGTCTCCAGGGAAGGAATGCCGGCCTTGGTTGATTCGACCGTCAGCCGGGACTGCTGCACTTCCAGCTCCGTCGCCAGGCCGGTCTCATAGCGGGTTTGGTTGAGCCGGTACGTTTCTTCCTGCTTCGCCAGGTTCGACCTGGTGATAGCAAGTTGCGACTGGTACGAGCGCGCGTCCACGTAGCTGAGTGCCAGCTCCGCCGTCAGGCTCACCAGCACGTCCCGCAGGCTCTCCTGGGCCGCGCCCAGGTCGGCGTCGTAGGCCTCGATGGTCTGGCGGATGCGGCCGTAGAAGTCGGGCTCCCAACTGGCATCCAGCCCGGCCGAGTACATCTGGGAAACCTGCGCGGGACCGTCCTGGGAACCGGCGCGGCTGCCCGACGCCGATCCGCGGGCCGTTACGGTGGGCTGGCGCTCGGTCTGAGCCGCGTTGCGCAGCGCCCGCGCTTGCCGGATCTTCGCTTCGGCCTTCCGTACATCGAGGTTCGCCTTCAGGGCGCGCTCTTCGAGGGCGGTCAGCAGGGGATCGTTCAGCGTCGCCCACCACCGGGTCAGGGTCTCGTCGTCAGCCGGCTTGGCCGTAGCCCCACCCGTAAGAGGTGTATTCCACTTCTCTGCCTGGGTTAGCGGGGCCGAGACCGGTGCTTTGTATTTCGGCCTTGACTTCATGCAGCCAGCCAGGGACAGCGTCAACGCTGCCACTGCGGCTGGCTGCATCAGATGTCGTCTCATCGCTTCGACCTCACGACTCCAGAATCGGGCCGACAGGATCGCGTACGTGAGAGACAGCAGGCGACCAGGAGGTGAAGTAACGTTACACTTGCCGTTTTTTCAATGAATTAGAGGGGCAATGGACTCAGGCCCAGGTCGCGGAGAATGCCTGCAAACCGGGCATCCTTGCGAAGCGGATCAAAAACCGGATCGGCTACCACCTGAGGGACGGAGGGGGAGTGACGGGCCACGGCTTGGTCAAGCTGGCGAAAGACGTCGTCCAGGTCGCCCAGGCCGGCGCTGACTTGGGCGGTTGCCAAGGGCGGGAGCGGGTGCTTCCGCGAGATCTCGATGAGCCGCCGCCGGATGGCCAGCGCTTTCTGGCGGTCGCCGTACCTCGCCTCGAGGTATCCCAGGACGGGGAGGTCGGGCGAGGGGGCGTCGGCGGCTGAGACGGTCCTGCGGAACTCGGCCAGGGCTTCCTTCCCTTTCCCGCTGAAGGCGAGCGAAAGGAAGTACCGGGAGTTGGCGGGCGTGTTGGCCGGCTTGCGCAGATCCTCGTATTCCACCATGGCGCGGGCATAGTCGCGGCTGAGATACATCACTTCGGCCAGCATGGTTCGGGTGAACCGGGAAAGCGGGTCGATCTCGTGCGCGCGAAAGACCTCGCCGGTGGCCTCGCGCAGCCGGCCGGTGGGCAACAGACACAAGGTGGCGTACATCAGATGGCCGTGCGCCCATTCCGGGTTGAGTTCAATGGCGCGGCGGAATTCGCGTTCGGCCGTGCTCCAGTCCCAATCGAGCGCCGCATAGCTGGCCACGGCGGCGTGAGCTTCGGCCGACCGGTCGTCGAGCGCCAGCGCCTTCTGCGCGGCCTGCCGGCCTTTGGAGATGGCGCCGACGTTCTGGCCGTCCTCGCGCAGAATCTGGACGTGGTAGCCCTGGGAAAGCCAGGCCCAGGCGGGAGCGTAGTTCGGGTCGCCGCGGAGAGCCTCCTCGAACAGGGCGATGCTCTTCTCCACACCACCGTCTTCCCACTGAAACCAGTAGTACTGGCCCTTCAGGAAGGCCCCATAGGCTTGCCCGTTGGCGGGGCGCCGGCGCGCGATCCGGTCCCTCATGCCGGGCGGTTGCGGCACGCGGATACGCGAGGCGATGGCGCCGGTAATCTCGCGCTCCAGGTCGGCCAGCGCGGCCATCTCTTTCTCCAGCGTTTGCGCCCACACATAGGACTGGCTGTGGGTGTCGGTCATCTTCGCCGACACGACCACGCGGTCTCCACGCACCTGCACCGTCCCCTCGACGATGTAGTCGACCTTCAGATCGGCGGCCGCCTGGACCGGCGATTGGCCCGACTGCTGGAACTGGATGCCGGAACTACGCGAGATCACGCGCAGGCCGGGGATTCCGGCCAGGCCGGTGATAACAGCGTCGGCGATGCCGTCCCCCAGCCATTCCTGACTGGGCAGGGGAGCGATCTGCTGGAACGGCAGTACAACGATGGATGCCGAGGGCGGGCGAGGGGGGCGGCCCCAGCGCGACCGCAGAAAGACGGCCATCCCCACCGCGCCGCACAACAGAGCAACCACGGCCACGACCACCGTCTTGTGCGAGGGCAGCCAAGCGCGCAGCCGGGCGACCGACGCAGCGTGGGCTGCGGCGGTATCCTCAAAGGCGGGCACGAAGCTGCGCGGTCGCAGAGTGATCACGATGGGATCGCTGCGGCCTTCCTCTTCGTAGTACCTCTTCAGCCGCTCGCGTAGCCGCCGGGCCTCCACCCGCACGATGGAATCGATGCGGGGATCGAAGGACTCGCCCTTGTTGAAGACCTCAAAGCCCAGGACGAACTCGTTGAGCTTGTCGGTGTCGCCCTTCAGCGCCTGCTCGACCACATAGCGCAGAAACTGGCGGTGGCGTTCGGAGCCTGAGAACGCGGCGCTCGACAGGATCCGTTCGAGCTGGCCCCGGATACTCTCTCTTCGGTCTTCGGCAAGTTCGGCCATGCGCGAGCAGCGGTAGCAAGTCCAGGATAGCTGATGAGGCGCGCGAGCCGCCTCACTCCGCCGGTTGTGCTATCGTCAATCGGCGAAAGGCCTTCGGATGATACTCAGAATCGGCATCATACTGGCTGCCGCGAGCCTGACCGCGCTCGCCCAGACCACGGCGTACCGCGAGTTGTGGAACGACCCGGCGGTGGTCCAACGGATCGACGACGGAATCCGGGCCAACCGTATGGGTTGGGCGACTCTGCGCTTTTTCGACTCTGCCGGCAAACCCGTCACCGGCGTCAAGGTGGAGATCGAGCAGCAGCGCCACCAGTTCCTCTTCGGTGCCAACCTCTTCATGCTCGGCGGTTTTCCCACCGAGGCGGAGAATCGCCACAACGAGCGGATCTTCCTGAGCCTGTTCAACTTCGGCACCGCTGCGTTCTACTGGAAAACGCTGGAGCCGAAACCGGGCGAGCCGCGCTTCGCCGTCTCCAGCCCGCCCGTGTTCCGCCGTCCGCCTCCTGACTTGGCCGTCGAGTTCGCCCGCCGCTCCGGCATTACCCTCAAGGGCCATCCGTTGGTGTGGGACAGCCCGCAGTGGCAGCATCCCGACTGGGCCTCGCCAGACCCTGCCGAGGTCGACCGCCTGCTGCGGAAGCGCATCGAACAGATCGCCGAACGCTATCGCGGCTCGATCCCTGTCTGGGACGTGGTCAACGAGGTCTTCAACCGCAAACACCACATGCAGATCCCGATGCCGCACGACTTCGTCTTCCGTGCCTTCCAGACGGCCGCCAAGGCGTTTCCAATCGATACCAAGCTGACCCTCAACGAAGCCAGCGGCGTGTGGACCGACTTCCAGGACGAGACCAGCCCGTTCTACCTGCTCATCCAGAACCTGCTGCTGCGCGGCGCCGCGGTCAACACCATCGGCATGCAGATGCACATCTTCAGCGAAGACGTCTGGCGGCGCAACCTCGACGGAGGGGTCATGAAACCCCTGGACGTGCTGCGTGTGCTGGACCGCTACGCCGACTTCCACCTGCCCATTCACATCACAGAGATCACCGTCCCCGCGCTGCCTAACACCGCCATGGGGGAGGCTGCCCAGGCCGAGGTGACTCGTAACCTTTACCGGCTCTGGTTCAGCCACCCGGCGGTGGAAGCCATCACTTGGTGGAACCTGGTCGACAACACCGCCGCGCCGGGCGAGGACAAGTGGCTGGGAGGCCTGGTCCGCCGTGACTTCTCGCCCAAGCCCGCCTACGAAGCCATGCGGAAGCTGATTCACGAGGACTGGCGCACGCGGCTGAAGGGCGACACCGGGACCAAAGCCACCCTGCGTTTCCAGGGCTTCTACGGCCGCTATCGCGCCACCGTCGTTCATAACGGCCGGACGCGCACGGTTGAATTCGACATTGCCCGGGGCGCCACCAACGCCGTCGAAGTGCGTTTGGGGGAAGCGCCGGGGAAATAGCCGCTCCCACCGCCACATCCGGTTATCCTGGTACTTGGTATCGCAGCAGCCCACCGCCGTCGCCGCATCCGGCTGGCGGGTTACCTTTCGCGCCATGCGGCACCGGAACTTCCGGCTGTTCGTCATCGGCCAGGCCATTTCGCTGGTGGGCACCTGGATGCAGAACATCGCGCAGCCGTGGCTGGTCTACCGGCTGACGCACTCCGAGTTGTTGCTGGGCACGGCGGCGTTCTGCACTCACATTCCCATTCTTTTGCTGGGTCCGCTGGGCGGGCTGGCCGCGGACCGGGTCTCGCGCCATCGTATCGTCGTGGCCACGCAGATCGCGGCCATGTTCCAGGCGGGCGCGCTGGCGGCGCTCACGCTGACCGGCGCCGTGCGCATCTGGCACGTTCTGGCTCTGGCGGTGGTCCTGGGTGCCATCAACGCCTTCGATATGCCCGCCCGCCAAGCCCTGTTCGTCCACATGGCGAGCAAGGAAGACCTGATCAACGCCATCTCGCTGAATTCGGCCATGTTCAACCTGGCTCGCGTTCTGGGTCCGGCACTGGCCGGCTTCCTGGTGGCCTGGCTGGGCGAAGGGGTCTGTTTCCTGGTCAATTCGCTGAGTTTCCTGGCTGTGATCGGATGCCTGGCAGCCATGCGCATCCCCGCGACGCCGCGTCCCACCCCGTCGCCGCCACTGACTCACCTCAAGGATGGATTCCTCTACGCTCACCGGAACCGGCCCGTGCGAGCGCTTCTGGGAGTCAGCGGCGCGGTGAACCTCTGCGGCGCTCCCGCCCTGGTCCTGGCGCCGGTGTTCGCCGACGAGATCTTCCATCGCGGTTCGGTCGGATTGGGGTTGCTCACCACCGGCATGGGACTGGGTGCGCTGGCGGGCACGCTCGGCCTGGCGCGGCGCAAAGGTGTCACCGGACTGGTGGGTGTGATCGCAACCAGCGCCCTGGTGCTCGCCGGCGGCATCGCCGCCTTCGCCTGGTCGCCGTCCTTCTGGCTGTCCCTCGCCGCGATGCCGCTGATCGGCTTCACCGTCATACGCCACAACGCATCCGCCAATACCTTGCTGCAGACCATCGTTCCCGACGAATACCGGGGCCGGATCATGTCGCTGTACTCGATGATGGCGGTGGGCCTGATGCCGATTGGCAGCCTAGCGGCAGGGACCCTGGCTGCGCGGTACGGAGCGCGGGTTACGGTCTTCCTGGGAGCTCTGGCGTGCGCCGGCGCCGCCATC
>CAYOTD010000381.1:0-5629 GCA_964406685.1 uncultured Solibacteraceae bacterium
TAGCACCATTTCTCCGCAAACCAGCGAAATACACCCTGAATCAAGCGAAGCATCTTTCTTGGCCTCCTCCTCGCCCGGGGCGCGACCACCCGCGGCCGGGCGCAACCGTGAAACGCTCTATTCCATATCGGCGGGCCGCCGCACCGGTTGCAGCAAGGCGGGCGCGGCTCGGTGGGGGATTCGAGGAACTGGGAGTCACGTCCTGAAGTCGTTGTGCCCCGTGCCTGAGAGTGTACCAAACGGGCTGTGGTTCTACCTCCCCAGCCCCGCCGATCCTAGTCGCCTGAGAGCCGAAGCGGCGTCTACGAATATAGATGCTCGGAGGATCGCAACCGTTTCAGGCGGAGTCCGGAGGAATCCGTCAACGCCGCTTGCCGGAACAAAGCGGGTCGCCGCTTCGTTATCCTGGAAGTATGGCGCGGCCCTTCCTGATTCCTCTCATAATCTGTTTGTGCGCGGCGCTGGGCGCCGCCCGGCAGCCCTCTACCTCCGATCCCAGGCAGCGGCAGCGGACCGTGCGCGACCTGGGCAAGCAGGGCTCGGAGTCGATTCCCAGGATCCAGGAGTACCTGGCCGACCCGGATGTCGAGGTGCGCATTGAAGCGGTGAAGGCCATTGTCGACATCGGCACGCAGCGCAGCCTGGACCCGCTGATTCAGGCCACGCGCGACAACGAGGAGGAGATCCAGATTCGCTCGACCGACGGACTGGTGAACTTCTACGTGCCGGGCTACGTGCAGACCGGGCTGACGGCGTCGCTGCGGCGCGCCGGCAAGGCGTTGAAGAGCCGGTGGACGGACACCAACGACCAGGTGGTCGATCCCTTTGTGAAGGTGCGCACGGAGGTGATCGAGGCGCTGGGCCGGCTGGCCCGCGGCGGCGTTTCGATGGACTCCCGCGCCAACGCGGCGCGGGCGGTGGGCGTGCTGCGCGGCCACGCCGCCGTCCCCGACCTGCTGGAGGCTTTGCGCTCCAAGGACGACAAGGTGCTCTACGAGTCGCTGGTCGCGCTACAGAAGATTCGCGACCCGGAGGTGGCCCCCCGCATCATCTTCCTGCTGCGCGACCTCAACGAGAAGGTCCAGATCGCCGCCATCGAAACGGTCGGGTTACTGCGCAACAAGGAGGCGCTGCCGCGATTGCGGGAGGCGCTGGAATCGACGCGCCCGGCCAAGGTGCGGCGGGCCGCCCTTGTCGCCATCGCCATGATTCCGGACGAGTCCAACCGGGATCTGTTCTCCCGCTACTTCAGCGACAAGGACGCCGCCCTGCGCGCGGGAGCGGCGGAAGGCTTTGGGAGGCTGCAAAACCCGGGCGACCGGCCGCTGGTGGAGAAGGCGTTCAACGAAGAGCGCAGCATGAACGCCCGGCTCTCGCAGGCCTTCGCCCTGGTGCTGCTCGGCGACCGGTCGATCGCCGAGCACAGTCCTCTCCAGTACCTGATCAACACGTTGAACTCGCGCTCTTACCGCAGCGTCGCCCTGGCGTTTCTGGTGGAGTTGACCCGGGACGCGGGAGTCCGCAAGAGCGCGCAGGAGGCGGCGCTGAAGGGCACGCGCGACGAGAAGATGATGCTGGCGCAGATCCTGGCGCGTAGCGGCGACAAGGATACCCTTCCGGTGTTACAGGCGCTGTCGCAGGATCCGGATGCGGAGGTGGCCCAGGAAGGAGTGCGAGCCCTTCGGAACCTCCGGGCCCGCCTGCCATAGAATCCGCTACTTCGCTTTCCGCTGTTTCTGCTGGCCGACGCGGATCTTGAAGTGCGAGGCCTTCATTTCGCTCCACGCCTTCCAGTCGAAGCGCGCCGTGGCGTCTTGCAGGTACGCGTCCACGTCGGCGCCCTTCGGCAACACGGCCATGATGGTGGCCGAGTCCGAACCGTCCGGCTTGGTGATGCGGTAGCGCTTGACGTTGGGGATTGCCATAACTCTTTTATCCTAGCACGGTTGAGGTCGTCTCCAGGCCGCCCCGGATCGGCCGGGACGGGGGTCCTTGCAAACGACAGTGCGATCTGCTACAAGTTCAACTTCCGGCTGCTTGCAATGACAAAGAAACCATCCAAACGGGACCACCCAGCCCCGAAGGCGGGCAAAGCGGTTCGAACGGCGCCCGCGCCGCCGGCGCCCGAGGCCGCCAAGCTGTCCGCCCCGCCGCCGCCCGGTGGTCCGTCGCAGACGGAGCTTTTCGCGCAAGCCTCCGTTCTGTTTCAGGCGGGGCAGTACGCCGAAGCCCGGCGGCTGTTCGAGGCGGCCTCGGAGGGCGCCAGCCGCGAGATGACGCACTCGGCTCTGTTGCGGGTGCGCATGTGCGAGCAGCGCCTGAAGCGCGAAGAACCGGCTCTGTCGTCGGCTGAAGATCACTACAACTACGCCGTCGCGCTGATCAATCGCCACGATTTCGCGTCGGCGCGGCGCCATCTCGACGAGGCTCTGCGGATGGGAGGCGAGGGCGACCATCTGCATTACGCCCTGGCTCTGTGCCTGGGCCACCTGGGCGAGATCGACGGCGCCTGCCAGCACCTGCGGCGCGCCATCGAGATCCATCCCCGCAATCGCGCGCAGGCGCGCAGCGATCCCGACTTTGCGGAATTGCTCCACAAGCCCCAGATCGGCGAACTGCTCGCGGCGGGTAGAGGGGGCGCCGGATGAGGCGCCTGGGCGGAGGGGTTTGAAGAAGGCGCCCATCACGCGGCCCAAGGGACTCGGAGGGGCGGGCCTGGAGCCGTTGCGTATCGTGGCGATCGGCGGGGGCACCGGCCTGTCCACCCTTCTCCACGGATTGAAGCGGTACGTCCACCTGCCGGGCAAGAGCATCTCGCTCAACGATCCGGGCGAAGGGCCGTCGGTGGACATCACCGCCGTGGTGACCGTCACCGACGACGGCGGCAGTTCGGGACGGCTGCGGCGCGAGTTCGAGATCCTGCCCCCGGGCGACATCCGCAACTGCATGGTGGCCCTGTCGGAGGACGAAGCGCTGATGAGCCGCCTGTTCCAGCACCGCTTCACCTCCGGGCGCGGTCTGAAAGGGCACAGCTTCGGCAACATCTTCCTGACGGCCATGACGAAGCTCACCGGCGATTTCGCGCACGCCGTGAAGCTGTCTTCCGAAGTGCTGGCTTCGCGCGGCCGCATCTACCCCTGCACCGACACCAACGTGACGCTGGAAGCCACGCTCGAAGACGGGCGGACGGTGGTGGGAGAGACCCGGATCAGCCGGAGCCGGTCGCGCATCGCCAGGATCACGCTGCGGCCGCGGCGCTGCCGGCCGCTGGAAGAGACCCTGGAGGCCATCGCCCGGGCGGACCTCATCACCCTCGGCCCGGGATCGTTGTTCACCAGCGTGATCCCCAACCTGCTGGTGGAAGGCATTCCCAAGGCCATTGCCGCCTCTCCCGCCCTGAAGGCTTACTTCGTCAACCTGATGTGGCAGCCGGGCGAGACCGAGCACTTCTCGGCCTCCGATCATGTCGAGGCCATTTACCGCCACGGCCTGACCGGCCTGCTCGACTGCGTCGTGATCAATACCCAGCCCATCGCCGAAGGGCTGCGCCGCCGCTACGCGGCCCAGCGTGCCCGGCCGGTGGAGAACGACGTGGACCGGCTGGTGAACCTGAGCGTGGCCGTGATCGGCCGCGACCTGGTGACGCGCTCCCAGAAGGTCCGGCACGAACCGGAAGCGATCGCCGCGGTGGCGCTGGAACTGGCGCGCGCCGGCCGCCGCCGGCGGATCAAGCTGGCGCGCGGTCCGTGGAAGCACGGCTCGCGCTGACCCGCCCCTGGGTTCCCGCTAGAATTGAGAGAGCATGCAGACACCTGTGACCACTGTGATCCTCGCCGCGGGACTCGGCACGCGGATGAAATCCAAGCAGGCGAAAGTGCTCCACCGCGCCGGCGGCCTGTCGCTGGTCGGACACGTGGTCCGCGCGGCGGCGGCCCTCTCCCCCGCCGAACGGATCTTCGCCGTCGTCGGCCACCAGGGGGAGCGCGTCCGCCAGGAACTGGCGCCGGCCGGCATCGGCTTCGTCACGCAGACCGAACAGAAGGGCACGGCCCACGCGGTTCTGGCCTGCCGCGAGACTCTCGGCGCGAGCGACGGCCTGCTGCTGGTGCTCTACGGCGATTGCCCGCTGCTCTCCGCCCAGACCCTGCGCAGGCTGGTCGAGATGCAGTCCGCCTCCGCGCACGCCGTCACCGTCATCACGACCCTGCTGGACGATCCGTACGGTTACGGCCGCGTGCTCAAGGAGGCCGACGGCAGCATCCGCGCCATCGTCGAGCAGAAGGCCGCCACGCCGGAGCAGCTCGCCGTGCGCGAGATCAACTCCGGCATCTACTGTTTCCGCGCCGGGCTGCTGTGGAAGCACCTGGACGAGATCGGCACCGACAACCCGGCGGGCGAATACTATCTGACCGATATCGTGGAGATCTTCCGCCGCCACGGCTACTCCTGCGGGACTCTGTTGCTGGAGGATCCGCGCGAGGTCCTGGGCATCAACACCCGCGCCGAGCTGGCGCAGGTCGATCGCATCTTCCGCGAACGCAAGGCGCGCGAGCTGATGCTGGCCGGGGTCACCATCGAAAAGCCGGAGACCGTTACCATCGATCCCGATGTGCGCATCGGCCGGGATTCGGTCGTCGAGCCGTTCGCGCAACTGCTCGGCAAGACCACCATCGGCGAGGATTGCCGCATCGGCGCGTGCTCGATCGTGGCGGATTCGACCCTGGCCGACGGGGTCGCCGTGGGGCCGTTCAGCATCATCGGCACCTCCGTGGTCGAGGAGGGCGCGATCATTGGCCCTTACGCGCGTCTGCGGTTGGAGGACCACGTCTGCGCCGGAGCGCACGTGGGCAACTTCGTCGAGCTGAAGAAGACGCGCCTGGGGCCGGGAGCGAAGGCCATGCACCTGGCGTATCTCGGCGATTCGGTGATCGGCGCCAACGTCAACATCGGTGCCGGCACCATCACGTGCAACTACGATGGCATCCGGAAGAACCAGACGCAGATCGCCGACGGCGCCTTCGTGGGCAGCAACTCGACCCTGGTCGCGCCCCTGGAGATCGGCGCCGGCAGCTACGTCGCCGCCGGCTCGGTCATCACCAAGCCGGTGCCCGCGGACTCCCTCGCCATCGCCCGCGAGCCGCAGATCGTGAAGGAAGACTGGGCCCGCCGCCGCCGCGAAAAGAACCGCGAATCCTCAAAGCACTAGGATGGGGTGGTAGAGGTTCGGCAGCACGGCCTCGCCGATGGCGATCAGCTCGCCGCTCTGGCTCAGCGCTTTCACCCGCTTCGGCGCCCCGCGCACGCGGAACGGCGACACGCGGAAATCCCGCCCTTGCCGGATGCGCGCCGCGGTGTGGGCGTCCACTGTCTCGGAGGGGAACTCCGGCAGCAGCCGCGCGCCGCAGATCAGCGTTTCTTCCAGCCGCCCCTCGTCCTTCAGTTTGCCGAGTTCTTCCAGCGTGTGCGCCTGGTCGAGGGTGAACTCGCCCGAAGCCGTGCGGCGCAGATCCTGGAGGAAGGCGCCGCAGCCCAGGATGCGGCCGACATCGTGCGCGATGCTGCGCAGGTACGTGCCCCCGGAGCAGTGAACCTTGAGGCGCGCCTCCGCCCCGGTGTGCTCCAGCAGGAT
>CAYOTD010000382.1:0-5624 GCA_964406685.1 uncultured Solibacteraceae bacterium
CCTGAGAAACCTGGAGAGATTCCTGGGCGCGGTGGGGCCGTACATCGACGTGATCAACTTCGGCGACGACCTGGGCGCGCAGAACGGGCCGCAGATCTCACCGCGCATGTATCGCGAGTTCTTCAAGCCGCGTCATGCGCGGATGTGGGCGCGGGCGAAGCAACTTGCGCCGGCGAAGGTGATGCTGCACTGCTGCGGCGCGGTCCGTCCCCTGCTGCCAGACCTGATCGAGGCGGGGCTGGAAGTGATCAACCCGGTGCAGATCAGCGGCCGGGGCATGAATCCGGAAGGCCTGAAGCGCGACTTCGGTAAGGACCTGGCGTTCTGGGGCGGCGGCTGCGACACGCAGCGTATTCTGCCCTGCGGAAGTCCCGACGAGGTCCGCGAACACGTCGCCGCCAACCTGAGGGCCCTGGCGCCGGGCGGAGGCTTCGTCTTCCAGCAGGTGCATAACATCCTGGCTAACGTGCCGCCGGAGAACATCATCGCGATGTATGAGGCGGTGCGCGATGTCCGCTGAACAGTTGGGCGGGCTCGCCCTGATCCTGCTGGCTGGTGTTCTGGCGGGCAACTGCATGTTGCCGATGAAGTTCGCCCGGCGCTGGAAGTGGGAGAACACGTGGCTGGTCTTCAGCCTGATTTCACTGGTGGTGCTGCCGTGGGCTCTCGCGCTGCTGCTGGCCGGCGACGTGATGGCGATCTATCGCGGTTTGACGCTGGGCCAGTGGCTGCTGCCTTGCGCGCTGGGCGCGGGATGGGGAATCGCGCAAGTGCTGTTCGGCCTTTCGATCGCCCGCCTCGGGCTCGCCCTGGGCTGTGCCATCATCATCGGCCTGGGATCGCTGTTCGGCACCCTGGTGCCCCTGTTCTTCCAGAACCCCGCGGTGCTCGGCACGCCCCGCGGCGCGCTGATCCTCAGCGGGTTGGCCGTGATGGTGGCGGGGATCCTCGTGTCGGCGCGGGCGGGCCGGAGCCGCGAGCAGGGGCAGGGAAGCCCCCCCGGACAGGGCTACGCGCTGGCCCTCGCGATGGCGGTGGTGTGCGGTTTGCTGGCGCCGATGGTCAACTACTCCTTCGCCTTCGGACAGCCGATCGCCGAGCGTGCCCTGAGCCTGGGCGTGGCCCCGACCCGCGCCGGCTACGCTATCTGGCCTGTCGGGCTGTTCGGCGGGCTGCTGCCGAACCTGGCTTACTGCGTCTATCTGCTGACCCGCAACCGCACCTGGGGAGCGTTCCGCGGCCCGTGGGCGGTCGATGCCGGCATGGCCGCGCTGATGGGTGTCTTCTGGATGGGCGCGATGTCCCTGTATGGCGTGGCTGCGGTTTATCTGGGCGCCCTGGGCACTTCGGTGGGCTGGGGGCTGTTTCAGATCTTCAACATCATGGCCGCCAACCTTTCCGGGGTGCTGACCGGAGAATGGAAAGGCGCCTCCTCCGGCGCGCAACGCACTCTCTACGCTGGCCTGGCGCTGCTGGCCGTGGCGACCGTCATCCTGGCCGCGGGCAACCGTTAGGTTCCTCGCGCGGCGACGCCACGCTCGCAAGACACTCTTATGCGCAGCGTCCCCTTTGTACTTGTCTTGACGAGCCGGGCTGGTTGAGCGCGGCGCGGTTTCCCCGCTAGTACACTATAGGTTCGGGATGGGGAAACTATTGCCGGCGGCGCTCGCCCTGGCGCTGTTGGCGGCAGTCCACGGGCAGGAAAGAGATCCACGCAAGTCGCAGCGTGCCTACGAACAGGGTCTGCGGCTGGAGAAGTACGGACGGCTGGAGCACGCCATCGAGTCTTACAACGAAGCGATCCAGCTTGACGCCGGCAACGTCGCGGCGTGGAGGCAGCGCGGCCGGATGCGTCTGGCCCTCAATCGCCCGGGCGAGGCGGCGTTCGATTTGGCCGAGGCGGCGCGGCTGGATCCGAACCACGCCGAAACCTGGACGGCTCTGGGCGATGCCCACCTCCGGCTTGGCCAGGCGGAAGCGGCCGTGAACGACTATACCCGCGCCATCGGACAGGGCCTGGAGCACGCGGCGGTGTACAACGGGCGCGCGGCGGCGCTGGCGCGGTTGGGCCGGCACGAAAAGGCGATCGAGGACTACGCGCGCGGCATCCGCCTGCGGCTGGACAATCCCATCCCCTACAAAGACCGCGGCGATTCGCTGGTGGCGCTGGGCCTCTACCGCGACGCGATCGAGGACTACGACTCCGCCCTCAAGCTCAAGCCTGACTTTGTGGAGGCTTACCTCGGGCGCGGCCTCGCTTGGGCCGAGGCCGGACAGCCCCCGAAGGCCATCGAGGACTTCCAGATTGCCCTACGCCTGGATCCCGGGAACGCGCGCGCGCTGGCCTTGCGCGGCAGCGCGCGCTTGCAGACGGGCGATCTGGCCGCGGCAGTGGACGACTTCACGGCCGCGCTCAAGCTGGACCCCAACAACGTCAAACTCCTGCTGGCTCGCGGCGCCGCCTACGCCCAACTCGGCCGCCTCGAGGATTCGCTGAAGGACCGCGAGGACGCCGTGCGGCTGGCGCCGACCAACGCCGACGCCTTCGTGGCCCGCGGAGGCTCGTTTCACCTGCTGGGCCGGCACGAGCAAGGCCTGGCGGACCGCACCAGAGCGATCGAGCTGAATCCCAACCTGGCCGAGGCCTGGTGTGCACGCGGCAACGCCTATTACCTGCTGGACCGCTTCGAAGAAGCGCGCGCCGATCTGGAGCGGGCGCTGCGGCTGCGGCCGCTGTATCCAGAGGCCGCCGAGGTGCTCGAGAAGACCCGGCGCAAGTTGGCGGAATTAGCGCGTGCGAAGGCGCCGGAGCCGAAAATCGAGCCGAAGCTGGAGCCAAAGCCCGAAACTAAGCCCATCGTCATCGCCGCGGCCCCGCCAACAGTCCAGGCGCCGATGGCCAAACCTGCTCCTGTGGCCGTCCCGCCGCCTGAGGTGAAGCGCGCGCCTCCGCCCAAGGCGGAACCGCGGCCGGACCCGCGCGCCGCGGAAGCGCACCACAAGTTGGGCCGCGAGCTTCTCGCAAAGGGCGATCTTCAGAGGGCTGTTGAAGAGTTGTCCGAAGCCATCCGGCTCCGGCCGGGTTTCCCACTGGCATTGAACGCACGCGGTTTCGCCTACCTCAAACTGCGCGACCTGAAGCGCGCCGTCGCCGATTTCGACACCGCCCTGCGGCTGGATCCGAAGTACTCCAACGCCTACCGCAACCGCGCCGCCGCCCGCCGGTTGCTGGGCGACACCTCGGGCGCCGAAGAGGACCTGCGAAGGAGCAAGTAGCACAGCTAGAGGTCTTCAGGCAGAAGACCGGTGCGTCTGGCGACTCTCGCCAGCATCCGGGGACCGGTCTCGTCCTGGTCGTGGAATGCGAACTCGTAGTCCGGCCAACCCGGCCGCCTCAGCACGCCATGAGAGCCCCGCCGGCGGTTCACGCACCAGTCGATTCTCTCCAACGCGGCGAGTACTTGTCTCGCCTTACTGGAGGGCCATTCGCTCATCCGGGATTGCGAAGGAGACGGCGAGCGAGCACGAAGGAAGTTCCCCATGGGCAACACGGTCGGCGATCACCTCAATGGCGAGGCGCTCGGCGTTGCCGATGGCTTCGTCTCTGGTGCGGCCGTAACACATTACCCCCGGAAGCTCGACGGCTTCCGCGATCCAGCGCCCGTCTTCCTCCCGATCCAGATCGGTCGTCAACTTCACTCCTTCATCTTATGCTTGGCTTCAGTCCGGCAAACGGCTTCGAAGAAGGCAGATAATGGCCGGGGAGCGCCATCTGGAGTTCAGAAGGCGGCCAGAGAATTCCGATGAATACCGCATTGTCCTATTCGCAGATCGACGGAGCGAACGATCGCATCGCTATGGGATTGATCGGCTGCGGCAGCCGGGGCAGCTACGTCGCCACGCTGTTTCAGAAGAGTCCCAAGGTGCGTTTCGCTGCGGTGTGCGATGTGTACGGCGCGCGCATCGACAAGGCTCTCCAGTTCGCCGCCGGCGCCAAGAGCTTCTATCACCACGAGAAGCTCCTGGAGATGCGCGAGATCGATGCTGTGCTCATCGGCACGCCCGACCACTGGCACGCGCAGACGGCCATCGACGCCATGGAGGCCGGCAAGGACGTCTACGTCGAGAAGCCGCTGATGCGTCTGCGCGAGGAAGGGCCGCGCATCGTGCGGGCGGCGCGTGTGAACAACCGCGTCTGCCAGGTCGGGCTCCAGCAGCGTTCGGGGTGGCCGTACCTGCGCGCGCGACGAGTTCGTCAAGCCCGGCCGGCTCGGCAGGATCACTCTGGCGCGCACCGTCTGGCATACCGGACCCTCCGGGCCGCTACGCCGCACCATGCCCGAGAAACCCTCCAACCTGGATTGGACGCGTTTTCTCGGACCGGTCAAGTGGCGCGCCTGGGATCCGGCGCAGTACTTCAACTTCCGCGCCTTCCTCGATTTCAACGGCGGCAAGACGACCGATTTCTTCACCCACTGGGTGGACGCCGTGCACATGATGCTGGGCATCGACAACCCGGTGGCGGTTGCCTCCGCAGGTGGCATCTACGGCGGCCACAACGACGGCCGCACGGCGCCAGACAACGTCTTCGCGCTGGTTGAGTACCCCAGCGAGGTGACGGTGACCTTCGAGTGCGGTGGCGTGGCGCCGGCGCCGGAATATGGTATCGAACTGTGCGGCACCGAGGGGCGCCTGTTCGTCAATCGCAACCGCCTGGAGTTCAACTCGCGCGACCGCAGCGCGCCGCCCGTGCATGACCGGCGGCCGGGCGACATCACGCTGGACCACGTGAACAACTTTCTGGAATGCTGCCGGACGCGCGCGAAACCGAACTGCGACGTCTACGATGGCCACCGCTCGACGCAGGTCTCGCTGCTGGCGGTGCAGGCCTACGTCGAGGGACGCCGGCTGGCCTTCAATCCGGTGCGCGAAGAAGTGCTCCCGCTATGATCCGGCGAACAGGCCTCAGCCGGCCATCGCCGCGGTGAAGACGCGCATCACATTGCCGCCCAGGATCTTGCGGATGTCCGAGTCGGAGTAGCCACGCTGGACCAGACCCACCGTGAACAGCGGCCAGTTCGTCCAGGTCAGCGTGGGGCTGGACGGCGCCGAGTACGGGTAGCTGTCCCCGGGCCACAGCGCTTCCCAGTCGGCCCGCTTGCGCTGGCCGCGCGGGATCTTGCGGAACTCCTCGTTGGTGCGCGTCGAGTTGTAGGCCAGGTCGGTGGCGATGGCAACCGACTCGGCGCCGAACTTCTTAGCCGCGTAGTCGACATGGTCCAGCACCGCGCGTATGTCGCCGGTCCTGCCCAGGAAGTGCCCAATGGCGCAGATCCCGATGAGGCCGCCGGTATCCACGATGGCGCGAATCACCTCGTCGGGTTTGGAGCGGATGTGAGGGTGCAAGGCGGCGCAACAACTGTGACTGGCCACGACAGGTTTTCGGGAGACCTTGGCGGCCTCCAGGCTGGTGCGCCAGCCGGAATGGGCCACGTCCACGATCACACCGGTGCGGTTCATCTCCGCCACCACGGCGCGGCCGAAATCACTCAGCCCCGCGTTGGCCGCTTCCCCGCAGCCGTCGCCGATCATGTTCCGGCGGTTGTAGGTGAGGTGCATCATGC
>CAYOTD010000383.1:0-5615 GCA_964406685.1 uncultured Solibacteraceae bacterium
CGCAGGGTCTGCTGCAGCCCCTTGTTCACCTGCCCTTCACCTGGAGGAACGCCCGCACGTTGCGCTCCAGGAGCCGCTGCCCGTGCTCGCCGTAGATACGCGCCAGCACCCGCCCCGGCATGAACGCCAAGTAGGTCTGGTATTCCTTCGTGCCCTCCATCCCGGCCAGGCACGGAACGGCGCCGCCGAAGTCGTTTTCAAAATCCAGTTCGATCACCTCCCGCTGCCCCACCTTGAGCTGGTTGAGCTTCTTCAAGTCCCACAGCACGTAGCGCAATTCCACGCCGTCCAACAGCTCCTCCTCGATGTCCTCCGCCCGCGCCACGCCATCCGTGAGGAAGAACAGCCGCACCGTGGTCAGCGAGTCCTTGGCCTCGTGAATCCGCCGGGCGATCTCAAAGGCGTCATCGTGATTGTCCCCGGCCTGGGTATGAAAACCCTGCCGCGCCCGCCGCAGGAAGCCGAGCAGCAGTTTGAACTGCCTTCGGGTTTCGGTGACGCCGACCGTCGGCATGCCCTCGGCGCCGTGGTAAAGCGTTACGAACAAATCGAGCGTCGCGCCATCGCCGGAGAGCGCCCAAGCGTTCAGCTTCGCGGCCGGCCAGCGGGCGCGGCCTTCCGCGCGGAACGGGCGGTCCGGCAAAGCTTCGGCGTTGTCCGCTTCGTTATGGCCCGCCAGTTCCTCCAGGCACCACTCGGTGAAGCCGCGTTCCAGTTCATCAGGTGGCGCGTTTTCGGCGCAGCGCAGGCGCACTTCCTCACGCACGTCCCGCGCGAACTGCTCCAACGGACTCAAGGGCTTAGCTTCCTCGTCTGGCATGATTCACCTCTTCGATCGACATCAATCCCGGCCAGCCTCCGCCGCCGCTTTCAGCAACCGCAGCAGCCCTTCGCGTTTCGCGTGGCTCAGGCCCGCGGCTTTGAGTCTTTCCCAAGTCAGGCCTGCGAACTCCGACACCTTCCGGCTCCGGCGCGAACGGTCCCATTCCAGGCCCGTGGCCGCCTCCAACTCGCCCAAGGCCCGGCTGTCCTTGGCGAATCCCTTGCGGACCTGTTCCCAACGCTCGGCATCGGTCTGGGGCGTTGCCGGCGTCGCAGGCACGACCGCCGCCCCCTTCTTCCCCTTGGGCCGCCGCTCCGGCAGGCTGCTCAACTGCCGCACCGCCCCGGCCACCCGCGCCCGCACCGGCGCGTCCTTGTCCGGCTTCCACTTCCGGGCCTGCTCCAGGAAGTTCTCGTCGCCAAGGTCGGTGTAGATCAGGTCCTCGTCCATCTTGATCCGCACCAGCAGGGGAAACCGCACCGCCTGCCCGCTGATGATCCCCTGGCCCGGCCCGAAGCCCGGCAGCATCCGCGCGTCCTGCTCGCTCAGGTTCTCCATGATCTGCTTCACGAAGTTCTGGTCGCGCGGATTCACCAGCCGGAGGATCAGGAACGAGTTGCACTGCGAGAGAATCGTCTCGTCCACCCGGCTGGGCCGCTGGCTGATGAGCATCAGGCCGGTGCCGAACTTGCGCCCTTCCGTGATGAGCTTGCGGATCGTCTCCAGCGACGGCACGTCAGAGGTCCCTTCCCGCGACGATGGGATGAACGTGTGCGCTTCCTCCACCACCGCGAGGAAGGGTGGAATCCGGTTCGACAAGTTGGCGCGATGCTCGTAAAGCGCCTCCAAGAGAATAGAGGCGATGGTCGTCTGCGTCAGGTGATCGTAGCCGCCGAGGTAGAGGATGGACACGGTCTTCGGCGCGATGATGCCCTCGGGCCGGCCCTGCGGATCGGGCATCTTCTCGAACTGAAGCTGCTTCAACCGCTGCCGCATCCGCTCGTTCGTCAGTTCCATCCGCTCCAACCGGTTTTCCACCACGCCAAGCTGGCGGCGGCAGACTGACAGCGTGGGCAGTTTGCGCTTGTCGCTGGCCTGCCCGGCCTTCTTGCCCAGCGAATCCCGGAGCCGCTTGATGTAGCGGAGCACCGACTCGCCCTCGACCGGGTCCACTTCGGACAACGACTCGGCCAGGACTTCCCGCTGCGGCTCGGTCAACCCCTCGGTCATCTTGTTGATCAGGATTTCCACGATGTGCCGGTTCTGCTCCGTCATCGCGATGTGCGGGTATAGCAGCTTCACCGTCGTGCCCGGAAAGACCTCCCGCTTCTGCCACAGCCCCAGGTAGTCGCCGTGCGGGTCGAGGATCAGCAGCGGATAGCCCTGCTCAATCAACTCCCGCAGAATCCGCCGCGCGGCCACCGTCTTGCCGCCGCCGGTCATCGCCAGGATGGCAATATGCCGCGCCACCACGCGGTCGGCGGAGATCGCGATGTCCACGTCCTGCCGGGCAATGAGCGTGCCGATGTGCAGCGGCGTGTGGCCGGGAATCCCGCCCGCCAGCAACTCCTTGATCGCAGCCGCTGGCGGATACAGCACCTCCGCCGCCGGCTGCACCGGATACGTTAGCGGGTAGAGGTGCTTGAACCCGGCATCCGCTGGCGAGCAGCCCAGAATCAGCACGCCCGCCTCCAACTGGTCCCGGCTGTTCGACAGGATCGTGTCCTGCAACGACAGCCCCTCATTGGACAACTCCTGCGCTGCCTCGTAGGGGAAGAACGGGTTGTAGCGGTTGATGCTGACGACCCGGCCCCAGACATAAATCCCCTGCGTGCCCGCCCGCGCCTCGTCCGGCACCTCCATCCGCACCGCCACCAAGTCGCCCACGCGGGACTTGAAGCTCTTGAGAATGAAAGAGAACTCGCTGGTGGTGGCGTTGCCAACCACTGTGCCGATGGGTGTCCAGTCGTTGCTGTCGCTCATGTGTGCTTGGGTGTCATCGGTTGAAATCAGGGCGGAAAAGCCAGTCGCGCTTGGTGCCGCAGAGCATCCGTTTGGCGGCTTCGATCATCTTGGGGTTGCCGGTGTCAATGGCCCGTTTCACCAACTGCACCGCCATCGTCGAGTGAATGGGACGGCTCATCCAGTCGGGCACCTTGGCGAACTTGTCCACGATATCGAGGCCCGCCGGGAAGGCGTAGTTGGGCATCAACCGGCAGGAATGGATCACCAGCCGGATGCAGGCTTCATATCCCGCCGGCGGCTCCTCGAAGAACTCGACCCGCAGCGGCTGCGCGAACTGGCCAACCCCCACATACGTGACCTTTGGGCGGGGGTATTGGTCAATGACCGCGAAGGAGTGTTGGGGACGCTTGGCGGCGACATTCCGGTTCACCTCCACGGGGCTGAGGTATTCCCCTTCGTTCAAAATGGCGTGGAACAGCAGCGAATCGGAAATGCGGTAGTCCGCCAGTTGCTTCTTGATCGCCTCCATGTCTTGCGCGCTGGAGGAAACCGTCTGACCCTTGAGGTAATCCAGCCAAGTCCGGCTCACCAGCGACGAGTAGGACGCGCGTTCCACGATGGAGGCCACATTCGCCCCAGAATTCCGCAGGGCTTCGAGCAGATGGAGATAGACGAAAACGAAATCCGCGTCCCGTCCTGTGCGGTTTCGCTCTGGCGGTGGCAGGAGAATCTCAAGGCCGCGCGCCGAGAAAGGTGGGAAGTCGGAATCCGCGTAGGCGGAGACGGGATTCACCAAGGCGCCGTGCAGGAAGAGGAAGTCCGGTTTGGGCTTGCGCTCCAAGGACTGGCGCGCAGCGGATGCCTCCAGGCAGAAGCGAGCCGCATCCCGCAACTTTGATGGATCCTCGAACAGGTGTTCATACAGGCCCTGCGAACTGGTTGTGTCGAACAACTCCGCAACCAGTTGTTTCTCCATCCGGAACGCCTCCCGATCCTCGCCGGTTGCGCCCGGTGTCACCGTGTAGCTGCCTACCCTGACAGCGACCGGCTCCGCCCCGAGGCTGGCGATGTTCGCCATCCCGCCGTCCACAAAGCCGATTGCCCTGCCAGCCACCTCGGCCCAGAGGCTGCGGTGGTTGATCTCGACGCTTTGGATCAAGCCAGCGTTCTCAAGCATGTCGCGAAGCGCGGCTGCTGAGCCTTCCAATTGCTGAAGGAACTGCTTCTGCGCAACCGAGGACTGGGTGAGCGAGAGCTTCACCAGTTCAGCCAGCACATGCGGCTCCCGCAAGCGGTCCCTGACGGACAGCTTCTGCGGCTTCTTCGCTTTTGGATTGGGTGGCATCCTCGGTTGACAACTGGCTAACGCGCAACCGCCTCGGCGTCCGCCACAATCGGCTCAAAGAGCTCCGGGTTGCGGTGGCGCATCCCGGCCATCTGCGCATCGCAGCAGTAGAATTCCTCTTCCGTGAAGCGGCCCTCCTTTTTTCGCCGCCACGCCTCCCTGCTCACGGCCTCAAGTACCTTCGGCCAGCCGCTCCTTACAAAATACGGGTTGGCCAGCCGTGGCTCGATTGCCGTGACAGGCGAGTAATCGGGTTGGTCGCTCGCAATCTCGCGGCCATGATCCAGCGCGCTGTCCGGGTGAAGCCCCGCGTAAAGGAATGCTATGGCACTCCAAGCGCGTTTGAAGTCAGCATCCGGAACATCGCGGAGTGCGCGGGCGTCCAAGTCAATCAGCGGTAGGAGCCAGCTTACGGCTTCCTGCTCGTGCGCAGGCAAAGCCGCCGGCATGGGCTGGGTAGGTTTGGGCTTTTTCATGGCTGCTTGCAGGTAGGCTTTCACCGCAATGCCCACGGCCTCGGCGACCAGCGGCGGCACGGCGTTGCCGATGAGCCGGTAGGCGTGGGTCCGGGCGGCGGGGAAGCGGAACCAATCAGGGAAGCTTTGCACGCGGGCGGCCTCGCGCGGGGTGAGCGAGCGGTTCTGCGTGGGGTGGATGAACATCAGGCCGTCCTTGCTCAGGTGGGCGACGATGGTGGAGCAGGGCTGCCAGCGGCATTGCTTGGTGTAGCGGTCCCGGAACTTGGTCTTGTCGTAGGGGAAGGCGAACCTCACGCCGCGCTCGCGCATGGCCACGGCGGAGTTCTCGCCCTCCTTCAGCAGAACGAAGTCGCCGAGGTCGCGCTCGCTGTGCGGGCGGGCGACGTGGTTGGTGAGTTTCTCGGCGCGGTCAATCTCAAGGACGTCGCAGAGGTAGCGCAGGGCGCTTGGCCCGACCTGTTCGACATGCTCGACGCGGCGGCCAAAGTCGTAGTCGCGCTCGTCCTCGCCGCCCCCGGCGCGGAGGATCGGGAGGTCGCCGATGGCGGTGCCGAGCACGGGCTGAGGTTCGGCGCGTGGGGCGGGTTTGAGTTCGCTTGGAAAGTAACCGGGCAGGTCGGCGCGCACGCCGATGATGAGCTGGCGGCGGCGTTTCTGCGGGACGCCCAGTTCCCAGGCGTCCTCGATCTGGCCGTGGACGCGGTAGCCGGGCCGGCCCTGCGCCCGGCCCAGTTCGCGGGCCTCCTTCTGGACGCGGGTGAAGTATTCGCCGCCCGCCGCCGTGCGCAGGCCGGGCACGTTTTCCATAACGAACACGCGGGGCTGGAAGAAGTCCACGAAGCGCAGGAAGTCGCGGTAGAGGTGGCGGCGGGGATCGGGCTTGAGGCGGTGGCCGTGATTGGCGCCGTCGCGCCGCCGGGCGAGGGAAAAGCCCTGGCAGGGCGGCCCGCCAACGATGACGTCCACCAGCGATTTCGGATTTCGGATTTCGGATTTCGGGTTT
>CAYOTD010000384.1:0-5607 GCA_964406685.1 uncultured Solibacteraceae bacterium
ATCGGTGATGTTCATCACGTGCTTCACCCGGTATCCGTTGAACTCCAGCACGCGTTTGAGCAGATCTTCGAAGATGTAGGTGCGCAGATTGCCAATATGGGCATAGTCGTATACCGTCAGGCCGCAGGTATACAGCCCCACCTCGTTATCGTGCAGCGGCTGAAATTCGCGCAGGCTGCGCGTATAGGTGTCGTACAGGCGCAGTGTCATCAAATCGTTCCCTTCTATTGTGTTCTTCATTTTACCGCGAACTGAAGCGCTGGCGGTTAATCCATACGCCGATGAAGATCACCCAAACGGCGATCAGTCCGAGGACGATCATCGAGCGCAGCAGGCGGATGTCCGTGCTCGAATAGGGCGCCTCCGACCGCTTTGGTCCCAGGCTGACGAAGCCGAGCAACTCCCGCCGCCCGGCCAGCGGCAGGAGTAATTGGGACTCGAGACGAGCCAGTTGCGCGCGCTCCTCCGGGGTGACGCCGGCGGCGTGAAGCCACGAGCTCTCATCGCCGGGCTGGACCGGCAGCGGGGCTTTCCGGCGGCGCAGTTCCTCGACCGCGCCGCCGCCGGAAGGGAACAGTGCGTCGGGAGGCTCCGCGTAGCCCAGCGCATAGGCGGGCCGGAACACTCCCTCGCCGCCCACGAGCATCGCCAACCGTTCAATATGAAGCGACTCGGCAACCCGGTGGGCCACCATCTTCAGCAGCGGTTCGGTTTCAACGATGGCGTGGACTTCCTCGCCCAGCTCGCTGAGCATCTGCTCGGCGTTGCAGGCCTCGCGGAAGAACTTCCGGTCGACCCAAAGGCGGATCCGTTCGGCGAAGCGCCGGATCAGGAAGATCACCATCACTCCGAAGCAGATGAACTGCATCTTCTGCGCGCGCCGCGTGGAGGGATCCGCCGCCATCCAGCCGACCACCAGGAGTATCCCGCCGGTCAGGACCACCTGAAGCGCCCTGACGCCGCCGCGCGCCAGGGCGTACTGCATTCCCTGGCGGACAACCACGCCGACATCCAGAGCGCGCTGGACCAGCACGACGTAGGTCATCGTCAAGGGAAACAGGAACAGCGCCAGAACCGCCAGGAGCAGCTCCCAACTGTCGCGCAAGGGCCTCAGCCCCGTCACGCTGGCCAGGAACAGGAGGAACAGGGGCGTGAGACTGGCGGTGGAGCCCCAGAAGAGCAGCCGCAGGCGGCGCCTCGAGTCCGGAGGCGTGGCGGGGTCGCGCAGGCGGTGAGATAGCGCGATGAAGAACACCGAGACGGCGGCCACGACGACGATGTCGCGGACGCCCCGCAGACCCGGCAACGCGGACGCCAAAGATGCGACGGCACGGCAGTTCTCGCTCACGCCCAGCGCCAAGGCGGTTCTGAGCGCCGTATCCACGGCCAGCGGTCCCAGCAGAATCCACTTCGCCCAAGGAAACCTCTGGTCCAACGTCCACCGCTCGGGGAAGTAGAGCCCGAACAGCATCATTCCGACAGACCAGGCGAGCTGCGCGGGGGTCTGAAAGAGCACGGCCGGGATGCGGAGGTACGGGGGCCAACCGTGCGGGCTGACGTTTCCCGCGGCGGCAAGCTGGCTACAGCAGAGCATCAGCGCCAACAGCAGCCAGGCGCGCGGGTCGCGCGGCCGCAGTGCCGCCACCGAAAAGCCCAGGCCCAGGCAGAGCAGCGGCATCAGCCCCCACACGACGGCGCCGAAAACCCAGATGAGCGCGGGCGTGGCGGGGCGATGGGTGCCCAGCCGCAGGGTGAACGCGCGTTCCTCTCCGTTGCGCGCGACGGTCATCGACACGGTGTCGCCGGCGTGTTTCCGGCGCACGGGACCCATCAGGTCCGCCATCCCGTTGACCGCCTGCCCTTCGACGGCGACCAGGCGGTCCCCGGATTGCAGACCGGCGGCGCGCGCCTCGTCCTGGAGCCTGGCGAGGGTGGGCCAGGGGGCCCCCAGCGTGAACGGGGCCCGGGGGTAACGGCCGCGAAGGTCGTTGAAGATGTCGACATCGAAGCGAATCTGGAGGGTGAAGACGAGCGTTGCCAGCACCGCGAGCGCGGCCAGGCGAGGTCTTGCGGCGGATCGGGGCTGCATGAGGTCCGAGCCTATTGTAGTCCGGGCGCGGATGCTCAGCGCACAGAAAGCGAGAAATCGAGGACGAGGACCAGCGCCTCGGGCGTGACCCGGATCGCGGTCACGTTGAAGTGGCCGAGTTCGCGGCGGTACGAGGGAGTGGAGCTGCTTTCGATGACGCGCCGGGCCTCGGCCGCCGCCGGGTAGCGGAAATCCCGCTCCAGGCTGCGTTTCAGAGCGGCGCACACGCGGCGGATGTAGAAGCCGTCGCGCCCGCTGCCGTCCACCTGCACGTCCTTCAGCGCGATGTTGCCGTCCTGGTAGTAGGGCGCCGCCAGCAGGTTCACATCGAACGCGTCCCCCAGGCCGACGCAGTGGCCGAACACGTCCAGCGCCGAGCGGCCCGTGAAATGGGCCTTCACGCGCAGTTTCCCGTTCTCGGCGCCGATCGCGGGGTTCTCGAGGAACGCGAAGTTGCAGCGCCGGTTCGGGGCGCCCTTTACGTAGCGCCGGCCGTCCTGCGTGAAGACCGTCTCGGCGAGGGTGCGCTTCAAGGCGCTGAAGTGGATGCGCAACTCGACCTCGGCGCGCAACGGCACCGCCAGCCAGGCCGCGGCGCACAGCGCGATGCCGGTTCGACGCCTCCAGCCGGGACCAGCCACGGTTTCCGCGTCAGCCTTTCAGCGCATCGCCCTTGCGCTCGACGGCCTTGGGCCACCAGGCGCCGGGGGCGAAGAAGTCCTGCCAGCCGAGCTTGCACTCTTCCACCATCCGGATCCCGTAAGCCGAGCGCCCCAGATCGTCGGCGCCGCCGTTGTTGGTGCCGAAGGTGAACTTGCAGCCCGCCTCTTTCGCCATGCGGATGAAGGCCGGGCTGGGCAGCTTGTAGCGGTCGTTGATCTCCATGGCCACGTGGTTGCGGGCCAGGGCGGCGACGACCTTCTTCATGCGCTCTTCGGTCCACAGCCGGTCGTAGTCCCGGGCGATCTGGTCGGGAAGGAACGTCGGGTTCACGTAGATGTCCACCGGCTCGCGGTCGAGGATGCCAACCGCGCGGTCGACCAGGGTCTCCATGAACTCCTGCGGGTCGGCGATGGTGCCCACCTCGGAGGGAATCCAGGTGCGCATGCGGCGGCCGCGGTTGTCGGTCCAGGTCATCGAGTCGGTGAAGACGTAGTCGAACAGGGCCGCCGTCTGGCGCGAGAACATCTGCGTCCACTCGCGGCCCTCGGCCTGCATCGCGATGAATACCGGCTGGCCCTGGAGCGTTTCCAGGAACCGGCGCGCGCCCTCGTTGGTCTCCACCGTGTGGCCCCTGCCGCAGTTGACCGCGATGCCGTACGCGATGCCGTCGCGCCGCGACCGGGCGAGAGCCTGCTCCAGCGTCAGGTTGGTCTTCAGGTGGACATGGTAGTCGACCATGGGGATGTTGCGGGCGCCCAGGGTGAGGATCTTCCGGTAGAGATCGTCCACCAGTGGCGCGCCTTCGCCGGGCGTGGGAACGTCGTCGGGCAGGGGCCGGACCCGCAGAGCGCGGATGCGCACCTTGGAGCCCGGGTCGTGGCATTGCAGGGCGAAGGTGCCGCGATCGAGGAACCGCCCACGCTCGCTCCCTTCGGCCAGCACCGGCGGGGTGGGCTCGGTGAAGTCCACCAGCAACATGCCGTTCAGGCGGATCTGGACGTTCTTGCCGCGCACGGCCAAGTGGAGCTTGAACCACTCGTCATCGCGGATGAACTGCTTGTAGACGTTGCGCACGCCGTAGAGCGAGCCGGTCTTCTTCCGCTCCCGGTAGCTGCCCTCGCCGGTGGCTGTGTTGTTGATCTGGACCTCGAAACCCTTCTGCGGGAAGCCCTTCTCCTGGAACGACGTGTGGAAGTAGATTCCCGAGTTGGCCGCGGGCCGCGCCTGGACTTCCGCCTCGAGTTCGAAGTTGCGGAAGCAGGCGCCGCGCACCGGGCCGGTATAGAAGAGATGCGAGCGACGGCCGTCGGCAAGGAGATGGCCGTCCACCACCTTCCAGGAGTCCTTGTTCTCGCTGGGGCGCCAGCCGTCCAGGTTGCGCCCGTTGAACAGAGGGACCCAGTCTTCCGCGGCTGCCAGGGGCGCCCCCGCCATTGTTCCCATGAACGCTCGCCGCGTGATCTCGGGATTTCGCATGGTCAGGACCTCGGAACCAGTATAGGATTTGACGGCGCTTTCATGCGCCCCGGCAACGGATTCGATTGGGCGGTCTGCCCCCAGAAGCGGCCGGTCGAGCAGCGCGGCGTGGGTTGACTACGGCCGCGACGATCCACGAACTTTCCATCCTGTTCCGCGTCTAGGTCTCTTACGGGAGGACGGTGCACGTGCAGGGACCGACCCAGGACGTACGGTATGGTCTTCGGAACCTGGCAGAGAGTCGGGATTTCACTCTCGTCGCGCTGGCGATTCTGGCTGCCGGCATCGGCGCCAACACGGCGATCTTCAGCCTCATCGACGGCGCACTGCTGAAACCGCTTCCCTGCGCCGAGCCGGAGCGTATCGTCCGCCTGCTGGAGAAGCCGCCGGGCGGCGGCCGAAACGTCATCTCGACGTGAACTACCTCGACTGGGCGCGCGAGAACACGGTCTTCGAGTACATGGCCGCGCAGAGAGGGGATTCGATAACCCTCACCGGAGTCACCGAGCCCGTTGAGTTCCGGGGCAGCCGGGTCTCGCCGCGCTACTTCGACATCTTCGGCATCCGAGCGGCGCTGGGCGCCGGCGCAGCGGACGTGCCGCGGTTCATCCTGCGCGGCGGCGCCGCGCTGTTGGGCATCGGGCTGGTCATCGGATTCGGCGGAGTGCTGGGGCTGACGCGGCTGTTGGAGTCACTCCTGTTCGGCGTGGGAAGCCGCGGCCCGATGACGATTGGCACGGCGGCGGCGATCCTGGCTTTGGCGGCGCTGGCCGCCTGCTACATCCCCGCGCGCCGCGCCGCCAAGGCCGACCCGCGGATCGCGCTCCGGTACGAGTAGGGCGACGTCGGAAACGTCTTACCCTCCGGCCGGGCCAGCGCCATGTAGTGGTGTGCGAGCGCCATTTCCGCATCGGCCGCCAGCGCGTCCGGCCCGGTCTGACCGTGAATGGAAGCCGCAAGAACCAGGATCAGAGTTCCGGCGAGGCGGATCAGCCGCGACACGCCTGGAATTATGGCGCGCTACAATTCCTTGAATGATAGCGGGGAAGGCTACGCTTTGGATGACGCCGACGCTGCTGGCGCTGGTCGTGCTGGCCCCGGATGAACCGGCACGAGAGGAACAGCTTTGGCGCCACCGGACCCTGGGCAAAGCGCTGTTCGAGAATCCGGCCACGCAGCCGCAGGCGGTCGGGGAGTTGAAGAAGGCTCTGGATCTGGCGCCGGATTCGGTCCGCGACCGCCTCAACTACGGCCTGGCGGTGCTGCGCGCGGGCGACGCGAAGGGTGCGATCCCGGAACTCGAGCGGGTCCAAAAGCTGGACCCGAAGCTCCCCCACACCTGGTTCAACCTGGGCGTGGCTCACAAGCGCCTGGGCCAG
>CAYOTD010000385.1:0-5592 GCA_964406685.1 uncultured Solibacteraceae bacterium
CTTGATTCGCCAGTTTCTGACGGAAAGCCTCCTGCTGGCCGCGGCGGGAAGCGCGATGGGGCTGGGAGTTGCCTATTTCGGCGTGCGCACTCTTGCCCAACTCAATGTTCTGGACCCGGGTTTTCGTTTCCATCTCAGCCTCTTCGTTCTCGCATCGTGTGCCGGCCTCACGCTGCTCACCACCATCCTATTCGGCCTGATTCCCGCGCTACGGGCCACGCGGATGAAACTTGCGGAGAGCATGAAGGAGGGTGGAATGTCCACCGAGACGCTCTCCCGGTCACTTCTTTCCAGGTTCCTGATCGCCGGCCAGATCGCCTTATCCCTGGCGTTGCTTGTCGCCGCCAGCTTGTTTGGCCGCACGCTAAGAAACCTTCAGAATGTCGACCTCGGGTTTCAGCGCGAGAGTATCGCGATTTTCGAGATTGCCCCAACGAGCGCGGGATTTAGCGGGCATGGGTTGCGTACCTTCTACGATCAGCTCCTCGAGCGCACGCGGACCCTTTCCGGCGTGCGCTCGGCCGCCTTGACGGGCCTGACGCCGATTAGCAACCGAATACGCAGCATAGGGTCAAGTAACAAGGCGCTTCAGGTGACTTTTATGGCCCTTTCCAATCCCGTCAGTTCCGGCTACTTCACCACGATGGGCATTCCCGTTCTGGCGGGCCGTGACTTTCGGCGCGAGGACGAGCCTTTCGTTACACCCAGCAGCGTCCGGGGGAGTTGGCAGGCGCCCCGGGTTTGCATCCTGGACCAATCACTGGCTCGGCAGCAGTTTGGAACGGTAAATGCCGTGGGACGCCGCTTGTGCTTGCACGGGTCCGATTGTTCCGCCGACAAAGGCATTGAGGTTATCGGCGTGGTGAAGGATGTGCACTATGGTGAAATCACCCGGCGCGACCCACGCGGGACTCTCTACGAGCCCAGTTGGTCAAACGGCGCCGAGGCGCGCTGGCTGGCGGTGCGGTTTGTTGGGAGCGCCGCCCCGGTGATCGCGAATATTCGCCGCGCGCTCCAGGACCAGGACCCCAACGTTCCCCTGCTGCGCGTCCGCCTGATGGAAGAGTACATCAACAGCCGCTTGGCGCGCGAGCGCCTGGTAGCGTACCTCTCCAGTTTCTTTGGAATCCTGGCGCTCGGCCTCGCCTCGCTGGGGCTTTTCGGCGTGCTGGCCTGCGTGGTGGCGCAACGGACGCGGGAAATCGGCATCCGCATGGCGCTCGGAGCACGGCGCGGAGACGTGGTCCGGATGATTCTGCGCTTCTCCCTCGTGCCGGTGGCGGCCGGACTGGCGATTGGGGTCGTGGGGGCATTTTCCTGGGGCCTCTTCCTCGGCAGCCTGCTCTACGGCATCGACAGTTTCGATCTTGTGTCGGTGTCGCAATCGGTCGCCGTCTTGCTGGCCGCCGCGCTGTTGGCCGCCGCCCTCCCCGCGCGCCGGGCGATCAAAGTCGATCCCATGGTGGCGCTGAGGCACGAATGAGCTCATCCCAAGTCCCAGGCGGAACCGCCCAAAACCGTTCGCCGCGTCTCCGGATTCCTACGTCTTTTCGCAGCCGAGTGCGAATCGCAGCGACGAACATACTTCGCTCATCCGCTGCGCGGTGAGCCGCGCCACCCGCCTCCCCAGACGCTGCTGCGAGACGGTGAAGGCATTGTGCAGGTTGACCGCGCAACGCGTCTTCATTCCATCCTCTTCATCCAGCAGGACTTCGGAAGGGCCATCGCGAATCGTCGAGGTGAGGGGGGCGACGGTAACCGTGGAAAGGTACCGGATCGCGCTGTCGCGCGTGAGAATCAGGACCGGCCGCTGCTTGTGCGGCGGTGGGAAGCGATGGAGGCGGACATCTCCTCTCGCTATTCCCGCGGCCACGACGCCTCCGATTCCCACGCCGCCAATTCGCCGGTTGTCTGGGGCCGAGCCTCATACCGGCGGCGGTCGCGCTCCTCCAGTTCGCGGACCCTCAATCGCGCCAAGTGTCCGCGAAGCGCCTCGCGGAACAGCGCGGAACGGTTGAGCTTCGACCGTCGAGCGGCCCGGTCGGCGGCCGCAAGCAGTTGGGAATCGATGACGACCTGGATCGTCTCCATATGCGGACTCCACTCCACGGTCTACTCCACATGATGTCCCTCCCGCATTCGTTGCCGGGCAGACTAGAAAACGGCGAGGCCGATGCCCCAAAGGATGTCTTGTGACTCTCGTCGGTTTGGCGAAACCCGTTTTCGGGTACAATTGACACCGGTCGAACGGAGGATCAAGAGTCCACCGGCAGGCCACTACAGGAGCTTATGATGGCCACAACTCAAGCTGAAATGGATGTCGCTCTCAACGCGATCAAGAACTACTTTTTCCAGCAGGCCATGGGCACTGTCTGGGACCAAGTGAAGTCGAAGATTGAAGACAAGCTCGGAATCTCGATCATTACGCAGGCCGGCGACGTGCTTCAGTTTCTGCCGAATGGAAACCCGGCGCAGAAACTGGCCGATTTCACGGCCGGAATGTTGACGGCTTTGCTTTACTACGCCAACCAGTTGGTGAACCCGACGACGAATCCATTCCATCCGAAGGAACAACTGGAGGACTACGTAAAATTCCTCTTGTATACCTGGGCCACCAATGATGCCAAGGTCGGCCCGGCCTACAAGTGGGACACGACGGATCTGAAGGCGCTCGGAAAAACGCTCCGAAACTAGTACGCCTACTCCCACTCGCACAGCGATTCGACGTACCGGGCGGAGCCGTCGCGGAGCCAGCCGTCGAGTTGGGCTACCTCTTTGAGCTGCTGGCCGCGCAGGCGGGGCACGACGAGGAAGCGGCAGTCCAGGTCGGCCAGCGCGGTCATGTCGCCCCAGAGTTTCTCGAACTGGGTTACCGGGTAAATGTCTTCCTGCCCCTTGCCCCAGCGCTTCTTGACGTCCTTCAGCGTGATGTAAGTGGGCACCCGGGCGGCCAGGGCGCGGATCGAGGAAGTTACTTTCTCCTCGTCGGCCAGGTCGGCGCGCTCCAGCGAGAACGCCGCCAGCAGCCGGTCCACATCGACCCAGGTGGTGCCCGAGTTGTAGTAGGACAGGCGGAACTCGATCTCTTCGGCCGGCAGCGCGAGGCCTTCGACCACGCGGGTGCGGCCGTCGACGCGCGCCAGGCCGCCGCCGCGGTCCTCGACCGCGCGCGGGATCACCTCGAAGCTCAACGCCGCGCCGCTGTCGATGTGCAGTCCCAGCAGCGCCGGGTCGAGGTCCGCGCCGAGGGTGTCGATGTTGTGCACCATCAGGTGCTTCAATCGCGGGCGCTTCTCCAGCAGGCGCGCCAGCACGCCGTTGCGCAGCAGGTTGGCCACTTCGTACCAGTGCCCCACCGGGTGGAGACACTGCGAGGGCACGTTGTCGGTGTAGTCGCTGCCCTCGCCGGCTTGCAGCGCCCAGCCGATCAGCGCCGAACGCAGGCTGTCGCGCACCTTCTGCTTCTGCTCGTCGAGCACCTGCTGCGGCATCTCCTCCCAGGCGAAGCGAAGATCGCGCGCCATGGGCACCAGCCGCAGGCCGACAAAACGGCCGGGGGAAAGAAGCAGCGGCCCGGCGTAGCCGTACCCCTGCTCGGCCTCCAGATGCTTCTCGATGGCCTCGTGGGTCAGGTAGCTGGTGGTGATGACGTGCGCCGGTGCGGCGCCGCAGGCGCGCCCCGCGCGCCGGCTCTTGGCCAGGTGGACCTCGACGAAGTTGCGATAACGCCCGCCCAGCCGGCAGAACGGGTTCAGCGCCTTCACCACGCCGGCGCCCTTGGTCCAGCGGCTGCCGACGCCGCCGGCGAGGGTCACCACCGCGACCGCCCCCGAGGCGAGGGCCTCTTCCCCGAGGGAACGCAGCGCATCCGGAAGCCGCCGTGTGGCGTCGGCCACCTGTTCGGGAGCGACGTCCTCGATTCTGCTGGAAGCCGGCAGCCGGTTCTGCGCCAGCCCCACGCGGCCGCTTCGCAGGTCCGCGCGCACCTGCTCATGCTGCACGCGATCGAATCCGAGCCGGTCCAGCAACGCGCTGAGGCCTTCCCGTGAGCCGCCCTCCTCCTCAGAACGCGGCAGGATGTGATCGAACAGCGTCTGGACCATGCCCGCGAAGGCGGGCACTCCGCGGCTGGCCGCGCTGAACCGGTCCAGCTCGGCGCGGCGCGCGGGCGTCAGGGTGCGGGTCTCGAGTTTCAGCAGCGCCGGCACGGTGAGGGTGTAGTAGGCCGGCGGCATCAGCGCGGCCTCGCCCGCCAGCAGTTCGGCCACCGAACCGTGCTCGTTGATGGCGAAATCGTAAACCACCGGCTCCATGGCGAACGGCACGGCCTGCTCCAGCCGCCGCTTGGTATCGCGCATGATCTCGCCCAGCCGCTGCTGCGCGCGCGGCCGGATCTCCGGATCGAAGATGAAGCCCATGCCTCCGCCCGACATGCCGCCCAGCATCCAGAAACCCCAGAACCGCTCGCCCATCTCGGCGCGCACCTGGCCGATCAGCGACTCGGTGTAGAGATTCCCGGCCCACGGAATGATGGTCTGGATGGGCCCGGCGAAATTGCGCCCGGTGGCCGCCCCCAGGGCGCGCACATCGCCCCGCTTCAGGCAGCCCACGATCTCGTCGAGAATGCGGACGGCCTCCCTGCGCCCTTCCCATTCCGCCTCCGCGCGCAGCAGGTACTTCTCGGTGACCATCTCCAGGATCGGCCCCACGTCCTGCGCCATGCCGCCGTGCACCAACACCAGGCTTTCCTGAAGCCGCCGGCGCGTTCCGGCGTCCACATCCTGGTGGGTCAGCAGCCGGTGTGAGGGAAGCAGGCGACCGCGGCTGACGCCGTATTCCGGATCGCCCGGACGCGCCAGCTCGCCCTGGATCAGCTTCATCCCCGGCCACACACCGCCGGAATCCTGCCAGCCGCCGCCCGATCCTCCCAGCCATTCGCCAAGGATTGCGCGCGCGGCCACCAAGCGCCGTTCCTCTTCCGCCAGCGGCCCGTCGAGCGACGCCGCCTGGCCGGTGGCGCGCATGCAGACCGCGATCAGCGAAGCGAGCAGACTGGTGGACACGGCCAGGCGCGAACCCTTGGGGATATCGTTGACCTGGCTGACCAGCTCGATGCCGTGGCCCGGCTTTCCGGTCAGCCGCTCCAGCAGCGTCCGCAGCGGCTGCGCCGTGCCCTCGATCCCCGGCGGCACAATGCCGGAGGCGATCAGCGCCGCTTTCAGCAGCCCGAGATAATCGCGCGCGAAGTCGAACACCTCGGCCAGCGAGGTGATCTCGGCGCTGGCCTTCAGATCCACGCTGGCCAGCCTGAGCACGGGCTCGTCGATCACGCGCAGGTATGCTTCGACCGGTGGACGCGGCGCCGCCGCACCCGCGCCACGCACGGCCAGGTCGATGGACACATTCAGCACGCGCGCGCCTTCCGGGAAGTCCATTCCCAGAAAGAAGATGTCGCTCCATCCGCTGTGGGACAGGTCCATGCGCACCGGAGTGGCTTCGTGGAGCACCGGGAAGAGGCCGTTGCCGCCGGGGCGTTCCAGCAGCCTGGGGTTGAGACGCAGCGGGTAGTCTTCGGGATGGCCCATGCGGAAC
>CAYOTD010000386.1:0-5590 GCA_964406685.1 uncultured Solibacteraceae bacterium
CTTCGATCACCGGGTAGACGACATAGGCCTGCCGCCCGGCGTCGATCTCCCGCTTGAGGAAGCTCCACACCTGCTCGATGCGGTCCTCGGTGAAGTGCCGCGTCTCGATCGGCCGGCGGCCGGGAGGCAGTTCGTCGATCACCGACACGTCCAGGTCGCCGTACAGGGTCAAAGCAAGCGTGCGGGGAATGGGGGTGGCCGTCATGACCAGCACGTCCGGCTGCGCGCCCTTCTCGATGAAGCGCAGCCGCTGCATCACCCCGAAGCGGTGCTGCTCGTCGACAATGGCCAGCCCCAGCCGCTTGAATCCTACGTCCTCCTCGATCAGGGCGTGCGTGCCCACGGCCACGTGCACCAGGCCCTCGCCGAGCAGCTTCTTCAGTTGCGTCTTCTCGCGCTGCGTCCGCGAGCCGGTCAGCAGCGCGACCACGTAGCCGAGTTTCTGAAACAGGCTCTTGAAGTAGAAGTAGTGCTGGCTGGCCAGGATCTCCGTGGGCGCCAGCACGGCCACCTGGTAGCGGTTCTCGACGGCGATGATGGCCGCCTCGGCCGCCACCAGCGTCTTGCCGCTGCCCACGTCGCCCTGGAGCAGGCGGCTCATCGGGTACGGGCGGGCCATGTCGTGCGCGATCTCGCCCAGGACGCGCTTCTGCGCCGCGGTGGGCTTGAAGGGCAGCATCGTCTTGATGCGCTCGCGCACCTGATCGTTCAACTCGAAAGCGATGCCGGTGGCCGCCCGCGCCTTGTCCTTTTTGAGCGCCAGGCCGTATTCCAACCAGAAGAACTCCTCGAAGATGAGCCGGTACTGCGCCGGCGAGCGGAACGCGTTCAACAGGCGCAGGTCGGAATCGGCCGGCGGGAAATGAACGTGGCGGATCGCCTCCCAATAGCCGGGCAGCTTCAGCCGGTTGCGGATATCCGCCGGCAAGGGATCTTCCAGCGGCCGGATCGATTGGAGCACGCGGTCCATCAGAACGCGGAACTGCCGGGTGGTGATCTTGCCCGCGGCCTCGTAGATCGGCGTGACGCGGCCGGTGTGCAGCGACGCGTCGCCCTCTTCGTCCTCGCTCAGGATTTCGAACTCGGGGTGGAGCATCGACAGCTCGCCGGTATAGCTGTCCAGCTCCACCTTGCCGTACAGCGCCACCCTCATGCCGGGCGCCAGCACGTTGGCCAGGTAAGCGCCGTGGAACCACTTGCCCAACAGGATGACGGGCGAGGAGTCGCGGAAGGTGGCTTCGAACATCCCCAGGGCGCGCCGCCGGAACCCCGCCACCCGCGCCGTGCGCACCTCGGCGATGACGGTCGCCATCTCGCCGGGGGCGAGTTGCCCGATGGGCTTCAGGTTGCTGCGGTCTTCGTAACGGAAGGGCGCGTACCCGAGCAGGTCCTCCACCGTCGCCAGGCCCTTGGCCTGGAGCATCTCGGCGCGCGCCGGGCCGACGCCTTTGACGTACATCAGAGGGGTGTGGATGTCCACCGAGACCACTAGTGTACAATGCCGGTCATGAGACTCTTCGTCCTGATACTTGCCGGCGCGTTGGCCTGCGGCGCCGAGATCCGGTTGGGAATCGTCGGAACCGACACCTCGCACGTCATCGCCTTCACCAAAGTCCTGAACGATCCGGCGGCGCCGGACCATGTTGCCGGGGCCCGCGTCGTGGCCGCCTACAAGGGCGGCAGCGCGGATCTGGAGTCGAGCCGCTCGCGCGTGGAGGGCTACGCCAAAGAGCTGGCCGAGAAGTGGAAGGTCGAGATCGTCCCCGACATCCCGACGCTGTGCTCCAAGGTTGACGCGGTGCTGCTGGAAAGCGTCGACGGGCGGCCCCACCTGGCCCAGGCCCGGCAAATCATCGCCGCGGGTAAGCCTATGTTCATCGACAAGCCGCTGGCGGCCACCCTCGAAGACGCCCGCGAGATCGCCCGGCTGGCCAAGCAGGCGGGGGTGCCCTGGTTCAGCACCTCGAGCCTGCGCTGGAGTGAGATTGTCACCTCCACCAGGTCCCCCGGCGCCATCGCCGTCACCACCTGGGGACCGGGTCCGTTCGAGGAGCATCACTACCTGGATCTGGCCTGGTATGCCATCCACCCCATTGAAATGCTGTACGCCTTGATGGGGACCGGCTGCGAGGAGGTGACGCGGTTCAGCGGCGCCAGCGCCGACACGATCACCGGCCGCTGGAAGGATGGACGGCTGGGCACGGTCCATGCTCTGCGGCCCTACGGGCCCTATGGCGCGCTTGTGTTCCAGGGCAAGAGCGTGCTGCGGTCGCCCGAGAAGGCGCAGTCCAGCTACGTGCCCATGCTGCGGGAGATCGTGCAGTTCTTTGAGACCAAGGTGCCGCCGGTGCCCAACGAGGAGACCCTGGAGCTGTTCGCTTTCCTGGACGCCGCCCAGCGCAGCAAAGAGGCCGGCGGCAAACCGATGCGTCTGAGGTAAAAGCACTTAGGCCCCGGACGGTACCGGTCCACCTCCCCCGCCTTTGGGGTGGGTCGGGGTAAGTCTCTTGTTTCCTGGGGATAGGGCGCACGGCGCATTTCCGTCGGCGTGCGTTTGCCCCAGAATTGTCCCAGGAGACCTCTCCCCACCAGATGAATGGGTGTCGCAAGCTTCCGGCGGGCATCGTGTGTCTGTTGCCGCTGTTTCTGCCGGTCCTTCCGGTCGCGGACGCCGCGATCATCCAGCCGAACAGCATCGCCGTCAGTGTTCCGTCCGGCTCCAACGACCCGACCAGCCCCTACACCGACGACGTCCTGCTGGATCAGTTGGTCTTCGGCAGCGTCCGCTACCGGAGGCTCGACAACGCCCTCCGCGCGGTGATGTACGCGAAAGTGTACTACCAACGCACGGGCGTCAACGCGGATTTCGGAGATAACGACGACGGCGACGACGGGAACCCGAATCCGTTTGTCGCCGCCGGCCTAATCTCTCCCACCGAGACCCTGACGGATGCCCTGCGCGAGTCCACGGTCCCCAGCATCCAGGACGCGGCCATCCGCGCCGCCCTGGCCACGTTCAGCCTCTCGCAAGGCGTCGACGGCGAGAACACCGACTACGGCATCGACCTGCTCTTCTCGCAAGGAGTGAGAGACGACCGGCCGAACCGGAGCGACCGCACGCCGGAACTGGTCTTCTTCGAACGTGGCGCCAATTCCAGTTTCACGGTGCGGGCGATTCTGGGAGGCACGCTCGACAACCCGCTGGTAAGCGACGCCATCACCATCAGCTCCACCATGCTGTGGCAGACATCATTCCAGATCAACACCATCGAGATCGACGAAGGCCAGGCGCTGGGCGCCATCGCGATCGATGCGAGCGACTTCACTCTGAATGGCGTCTCCATCGGCAACGCCATCGTCTACGGAGTGCGCATCACCTCGACCGACACCAGCGGCGCGGACATCTTCGGCGTCTTTGCCCTTTCCAACAACCCCAACCGGTTTTCCGACCTCCCCGCCGGCATGGGCGTGCCGGAGCCGGCCCCGGCGGCGACGCTGGCGTTGGGGCTCGGGCTGCTGGCGCTGTGCGCCATCAGGCGGAAGCGACTGTTGCCGCGGCCGGCTATGGGTGCCGGGTCGCGGGCGTGTGGCCGTGATACTGGCCGCGCTGGTGCAGTTCGTTGTGCAGGGCGCGGTGGGCCGACGTCAGCCTGAGCCGCAGCCGCTTGTACACCGCGTCCTCGGCGCGCGTGCCGATGGTATCGAGATAGGCTAGCGCGCCCTCGATCTGGTCCAGAATCGTCACCGCGTCGAGGGCCGAGAAGAACGGCGAGTTACCCACCTTGACCATAACGGGGGAGGAGTGCGCGGCGATGATCTCGGGCTTGTCCGCATAGTGGCCGCGCACCAGCAGCGCCAGCCACGAGCTGCGATCCAGGCGCACCGTCCAGCGGCCGGAATCGCGGGCGGGGGCGACCGTGCGGCTCTCGCGCACCTCGCCGTTCACCATCAGCTCGACCTTGCTTATGGGCACGGTGACGCTGGCCGCTTCCCAGACCACGTCCACCGTGCCGCCCGTGCCGGTCATCTCCAGGCGCGCGCCGGGAGCGCGGCCGTCGACGGTGAACTCCAGCAGCGGCCCGTAGGTGACGAAGGTGTCGCCCGCGCGCACGGCGTCCATCCAGGCGTCGTAAGTGAATTCGCGGTCCTTGGGGATGCGCGCGTAGGTGCGCACGGTTCCCACCGCGGTGGTGGCCGCCATCTTGTCGGTGCCGCCCACGGCGGGAACGAAGTAACCGCAGTTCAGATACCGGTAGTAATCCGAGAGCGAGTACGGATCGATGCCGCCGTAGAGGTTCTCCCAGGAAGTCATCTCGACCGCGTCGATCAGCCCGTTGATCAGGCCGGCGGCGTTCTCGCAGCGCGGGTTGGGGAAGTGCGGCAGTACGACCAGCCCGCCCTGGGCCCGGCACCGCTCGGCCCATTCCATCAGCAGGACCCCAACGGGATCGCCGAGCGCGGCCTCGTCCGGCCCGCCGGCGCACATGGGAGCGATGATGCCGCCCTTGTATCCCAGCAGCGAGATGTGCCCCAGCACGTGCTGGCGGTTCTCCGTGCCCACGCGCACCAGCCACTCGCCGTCGCCGCCGTTTTCGCGCGAGCCCCAGGTGGTCGCCCCGTCGAAGTCGCCCGCATTCGTCATCAGCTCGCCCCACTGGCTGGTGAGCAGGTTGACGACGTTGACGCCTTCGGCCGCGCCTTCCAGCCGCGCCGTCACCGGCGACAGGAAGTGGACGTGGGTATCGGCCGTCACCCAGCCGCGCTCGCGCCAGGGCAGGAGCTTTTCTATCTCAATGTCAATGGTCTCCGTGGAGGGCTCTATGTGCAATACCCGCCGGATGGGACGGATCTCGAAGCCCTTACTGACTTCGAGGTAAACCTCGCCAAGGGGTAAGTCGACGACGGTCTCTCCGGAGATGTAAGTGCAGTAGTGGCGGCCCCGGTGCTGGAACTCGGGGGCGTAGTCCTCGAACCAGCCGGTGTTGGGGAGCCGGTGGCGGTCGAGCGGCGCCAGATACTCGCCGCTTTCTCCGTGCAGGTGCAGCTTGACCGGAACCACCTTTCCCGACGACTTCTCGCGCACGCGGATGTGTACCCGCCGCGCGGCGGGTTTGACGGGAACCAGCGGCCCGTCAACGGGCAGATCCGCCACCGGGATACGGCTGCCATCGGACAGGTGGAACCGCGCGTCGGGGTGGGCGCAATACTCGACGAGGACTTCGCGCGGCGCGATGGCGGGAAGCTGGTTGTTGTAGCTTGCCTCCCATTCCGCGTTGGGATAGAGGCGGCGCGGCTGGGCGGAGATCACCTGGCCCATGTCGAGCTGAATCTGCTTCCACTGGCCGCGGCCGTCCACCTTGGGATCGAACTCGACGCCCTCGGGCAGCCGCAGGATGGCCTTCCGGCGCGTTCCCCAGCGCAGCGGTTCGGAGCCGGCGCTGCCCGCCGCGACCGCCGAGAGGACGATGGTGCCCGCCCGCGGCGTGAACCGCAGCGCCGCGATGGCTTTCTCGGGGTGCGGATTCCGCCAGGCCCAGAGCCAGTTCACCCAGGCGCCGGAGTCGGCCGAGGCCACCCGCGTCTCGGCGCT
>CAYOTD010000387.1:0-5542 GCA_964406685.1 uncultured Solibacteraceae bacterium
CGCACCCTGCAATCGCAGGGTAGCCTCGGTGAGGCGCTCCAGACGGTCGAGCTCGCGTTGATGGAACACCCCACCGACTTGCGGCTGGTTTACCTGCGGACGTCGCTGGTCGAGGCGCTGCCCCGCGCGGCGGCCCCTCCGCCCTTCGTCCCGGCGCCGGTGGCGCCACCGCCGCCCGCGGTCATCCCGCCATGGAAGCGGCCGCCGGTCCTGGTGGGCGGGGTGGCGGTGGCCGTGCTGGTCGTGATCCTGATGGTCGTGGCGATTCTGCGGAGCCTCAAGTAGCTACCGCGCGGGGGCCGGGACCTGTTCGCGCTCGTCGTCGTCGAGATCCAGGGAGAGGGGCGAGAAGACAGCCTGGCGTGTTCCGGGATAGGGTGCCTGCCAGCCCTTGATCGCGCCCCACAGGATACGGTTCAGGCGATCGGTCGGCGCGGCGTCCGGCACGGCCCAGTTCATCTTCGCCGAGGCCACGGCGGCTTCGCGGGCCGCCCCTTTCAGCGCCTTGAGCGGAGGGTTGATCTCGAACAGGTCCTGCGCGGGCCGAACCGCCGTGCAGGGCGTGAAGTCGGGTGTGTCGACGAAGCTGTGCCGCATGTCGTTGGCGATGAGGTCGAACAGGGACATGGTCGGCAAGCCGAGGATGAGCTCGATCGTCTTCAGGATGCTCTGCTGCGAGTAAAAGGTCGAATCCACCACGCCGCGGCGCGCGTAGGGGCTCGCCAGGAAGGCCGTGGTGCGGTGGCCGTCCACGTGATCCACGCCGTTCTGCGCGTCGTCCTCCACGATGAAGATGGCCATTTTGGGCCAGAACCGGGACTTCGAAAGAGCTTCCACGATCTGGCCCACGGCGAGATCGTTGTCCGCCACCATCGCCTTGGGGGTCGAGACGCCGGGGGTCGTTCCAGCAGTGTGGTTGGAAGGGAGCTGGAGCAGGACCAGGTTCGGAAACCGGCCCTCCTGCTGGAAGCGCTTCAGATCGGCCAGGAAGATCCGCGCCCGGGCGACATCGGGAATGACGGTGGTGTAGGACGGGTACTGAGCCGCCAGGATCTTGTTCAACGGCTCGATGGGCGCGCGAATCGACCACTCTCTGGCGAAATCCTCTCCCCGCTCCCAGCGCTTCAACAGCTCCAGACGCGCCTGGCTGGCGAGTCCGGTCATGCGGCCGGCGTACTCGCCGTAGACGCGCACGCTTTTGCCCCGGGCCAGGGCGTAGTCCCACAGGAACCCGCCGTGGGAATAGGCCATGGGGTCGCTGCCGTCGAACGGATAGCTGCGGCCCTGGTATCCCGGCCACAGGCAGTACTCGGTTTCGTTGGCCTGTGTCAGCCACTGGTGGCCGTCCGCGCTGTTGCCGCCGGTGGCATAGAGGTTGTCGAGGAGCACGAACTGCTCCGCCAGGCGGTGCTGATTTGGGGTTACCTGGCGGCCGAATATCGCCAGCGATGGATCGCCGTTGCCCTGAGGCATGTCGCCCAGGATCTGGTCGTAGGTCCGGTTCTCCTTGATGATGAAGACGACGTGCTCGATCAGCGAGGGCTCGCCGGAACGGACGGGGATAGCCACCGGCTTGGCGGCGCGCAGAGCCGTCTGGGCGGGGCGCGGTTCGGCTTCGGCCAGCCGCAGGCGGTTGTTCTCGGCCACCGCCGTGGTGTAGTTCGCCAACTGGGAGTCGCTGGGAATCGGGATCACGGCCACCGAGCCGCGATAGGAGTGCACAAAGCGCATGGGAGGCGCCTCCCTCCATCCCGATCCCGCTCCCAGCAGGCTGGTGACCGCCAGATGCTTTCCGTCCGGGCTCACGGCCACGCCATTGGGATACCAGCCGGTGGGAATCAACCCGCGGAGCCGGCCGGTGGCGGCGTCCACCACAGCGACCGCATTGATACCGCCGCAAGCGACGAAGATGGCGCCGCCGCCGGGCGATGCGGTCACGGCGGTGGGAGCGACGCCCCGCACGCGCTCGCGGAACGGCTGCAACTCGATGGTGCGGACCACGGTGTCGGTCGAGGTATCGATGACGGAAACCGTGTCGCTGTTCCCGTTGGCGACATAGAGGCGCCGGCGGGAATGATCCCAGTACATCGAGGTGGGGTGTAACCCGGCGGCGATCGTGCGGACCGGCTTGCCCGCCGCCAGGTCCACGCGGGTGACGGTGCCGGTGGAGGCGATGCCCCGCCCATCCACGGGCACCCGCTCGTCGGGCTTGCGCGCGGGGGAGGCAAACAACTCGCCCGGCTTCGGAGGCCGGCCCCCCAGGTTGCTGACGTAGGCCACCGAACCCTCGCGGTTGACCACTGCGGCGAAGGGCGCCGTCTCCGTCTCGATGGAGGCCAGCCGCGCGCCGGTTTCCAGGTCGATTGCCAGCAGACGGTTCTCGTAGACCAGTGGCACCACGGCCACGCGGCGGCCGCGCGCGTCGGGCTTTTCGGCCACCGCGAAGGCGCCCGGCTGGTAGCTGCCAAGGCCGGCGGCCACGACGCGGATCTTGCCGTCGGCGACCACGCCGAGACGAGCCCGTGGCGCCCCGCCGCCCTTCTCCGCCGCCGAGGTGGCAATCAGGACCGCGCCGGTTGCCGTCTCCTTCCCTATGGCCTGGGCGCCGGGGGTCCCGTTGTGCGGGATTCGCGCCAAGACGCGGTTGCCGCGCCAGTCGAGCCGGTAGAGGTCGCTGGCGTGGAGCACCCAGAGTTCTTCGCCGGAAGGGCCGAACACAGCTCCGTACAAGCGCCCCGAGAACACCGACGGGGTGCCGGCGGGCGTGATCGCCTGCCGGGTGGTCACCACGCCGGGGTCGGTGACGGACCGAACCGGCTGCTCCCGCGTCTGCGCCGCCAGCGGCGCGCAAACGAGAATCAGAGTGAGAGCCTTCATCCGCGTCTTCTCCTTCGTATTGGTTCCGTTATACACTTCCCAGCGGAGCACCGCGGAGGCGGCGGCGCTCGATTCTCGTCTTTGTCACCTTTTCGCCACCGTTGCATCCAAGCCGAAGAGGACACAGCGATGCCGATGTACGAATACCGGTGCCGGAAGTGCGGGCGCGCCTTCGAGATGCTTCGCCGCCTGAGCGATTCCGACCGCGACGTGAAATGCCCTTCCTGCGAATCCGATGAGGTCGAGCGCCAGGTTTCCGCCTGCGCCGTATCGTTCGGTTCCACCGGCGGCGGCTGCGCCCCCGGCGGCGGCAAACGCCGCTTTGGTTGAGCCTGAGATACGGGCGGCCGGTCGGCCGCCAGATCAGACGTAGAACTTCTTCACCCGGGCGGCGATGTTGCACAGGATCGAATAGGGAATCGTTCCGGTGGCGCGCGCCAGTTCGGCCGCGTCCACCCGCGCCTCGCCTTCCTCGCCGATGAGGGTCGCCGCGTCGCCGGGGCGCAGATCGGGGCAGCCGCTGGCGTCCACCGTGAGCAGGTCCATCGAGACCGCGCCGATCAGGGCGGCGTGGCGTCCCTTCAGGATCACTTGGGCGCGGTTGCCCAACTGGTGAGGGTAGCCGTCGGCGTAGCCGGCCGCCAGCACCGCCACGCGCATGGGCGCGGGAGCCCGGTAAAGCGCGCCGTAGCCGATCTCCGCGCCCGAGGGAACGTCCTTCACCTCGAGGACCGCGGTTTTCCAGGCCAAGGCGGGAGCCACCGGCAGCAGCCGCTCGAACGGCTTTCCCTGGGCCGGGGAGACGTAGCCGTACAGAGAGATTCCGGGGCGCACCATGGTCTGCCAGGCGGCGCGCCGGCCATAGGCGATGGCGGTGGAACTGGCGGTGTGGAGCCAGGGGGGCCTGAGGCCCGCCGCCGCCAGCGACAGCCGCATCGACTCGTAGGCCCGCAACTGCTCCTCGGTCTGCGAACCGATGAAGTCGGTGGGCGAGGCCAGGTGCGTCATGAGGCCTTCGCATTCCAGGTGCGGGGCGGCCTCGATCGCCAGCAGGATCGCCTCCGCTTCCGCGCGAGTGCCCAGCCGGCCCAGGCCGGTGTCGATCTTGAGATGGTAGGAGAGCTTGCGGCCGGCGCGCACCGCCAGTTTTTCCAGCAGCTTCAAATCGTCGAGGGAATGGATGACCGGCGTCAGGTTCTCCGCCACCAGCGTCTCCCATTCCTGAGCCAGCACGCCCGCCATCAGCACGATGCGCACGCCGATGCCGGCCTGGCGCAACTCGACCCCCTCTTCCACGTTAGACACCGCCAGCCACCGCGCGCCCTCGCTCACCAGCAGCCGCGAGACCTCGACCGCGCCATGGTGATAGGCGTCGGCCTTCACCACCGGCATCACTTGCACCGCCGGGCCGACGGCCGCCCTGACGGCGGCGAAATTGCCCGCCAGGCGGGCCCGGGAGATCTCCACCCAACTTCGGCAAGGGGCTTTGTCCATCATTCCTCCAACATGCGCCGGAACAGGCGCTCGTAGGCGCCGGTTACCGCGTCCCAACTGTACCGCTCCGCGACCCGGCGCCGCGCCTTCTCGCGCCAGGACTCGCGCTCTTGTTCGCTCATCTCGACCACGCGCCGCATCTGTCCGGTCAGCGTGGCGGGGGTGAACGGGAGTCCCGCGCCACCGGCAACCTCGGCGTTCTCAGGGGTATCCAGGTACAATACCAGGGCGCCGCGGCCCATGGCTTCGATCAGCGCCGGATGGGTTCCGCCCACCTCCGTCGCCTGGATGTAGGCGAACGAGTGGGACTGAAGCTCGTGGTAGCCCTCCCCGTAGATGGCGCCGGGCAGCAAGATGCGGGGATCTCGGGTGGCGCGCACCCGCTCGATGTAACCGGCCGCATAGGGCGCGTCGCCCACCAGCGCCAAGCGCAGATCGGTCTCGAGGCGCTCGAACGACTCTCGCACCAGCAGGGCGTTGTTCTCCGGTTCCATGCGGCTGACGTAGAGGAAGTAGCGGCGCGGTTCGAGTCCCAGGTGGTCCAGGGCGGCGCGGGTCGGGACGGGGCCGGTTTCGGCGCCGTAGGGGATGAACTCGCTCGGCTTTCCAAAGCGCTCACGGTAGTAGTCCGCGATGCATCGTGCGTCGGCCACAACCACGTGGGGCAGAAACGTGGCCAGCCGCTCGGAAAGCCGGTACCAGGCCTTGCCCAGGACGTTCCATTTCTTGCGGTGGCGCTCCAATCCGTCCACGTTCAACGCCACCGCCATGCCCGCCAGCCGCGGCGGCAAGGTGAACAGCGCGGTGGCCGCGTTGCAGTACAGAGCCGCGTCCTGCCGGTGGAACACGAGATGGAAGGCCGACAGGCAGGCGTGGCTCACCGTGTCGAGGTACTTGTGACGGATGGCGGGCAGATAGGTCAGGTGGACGCCGCGGTAGGTGGGGGCATCGTGGCGCTCGCGGCAGTAGACGGTGACCTGGTGGCCGCGCGCCGCCAGGCGGGTGGAAAGTTCCTCGGCGAAAGTCTCAAAGCCACCGTAGCGGGCCGGAATGCCACGCGTGCCGACAATCGCTATGCGAAGAGGGGAACCAGCGGCGCCGCGGGACACTCAACCACGCGCCGCCTCGGCGCGGCGGGTGGCGCTCCGGATCTCCTTGCCGTACTGCCGGG
>CAYOTD010000388.1:0-5528 GCA_964406685.1 uncultured Solibacteraceae bacterium
GCGCACGGGATGCTCCCGCATGACGCTCCACTCGTCGCCGTCCAGTTCGCACTCCTTGAACAGAATGGCGTCCGGGATGCTGATCTTCCCGATGTCGTGCAGGAAGGCCCCGCGGTGCAGCGCCACCAGCTCGGGACGCGACAACCCCAGCGCCAGCCCCATGGTCAGCCCGTAACTGGCCAGCCGCTGGCAGTGGCCGCCGGTGTAGCGGTCCCGCTGCTCGATGGTCTGCGCCAGGGCGAACAGGATGGCCTCGGCCTCTTCCAGGGAATCGATGGCGGCCTTGTTGCGCAGCATCGCGCGCACGCGCGCCCGGACCACCTCCGGATGCAGCGGCTTGGTGAGGAACTCGTCGGCGCCCGAGGAGATGCCCGCGATCTCGTTCTCCGTGCCCGGCACGCTGGTCAGGATCAGGATGGGAATCAGTTGCGTGCGGCGGTCCGACTTGAGCCGGCGGCAAAGCTCCAACCCGCTCATCTCGGGCAACATCAGCTCCAGAATCACCAGGTCGATCTTCTCGCGCTCCAGCGCCGCCAGCGCTTCAGTGGGAGAGGAAGCCTCCAGGATCCGGTACGGCGCGGTCTTGAACATCGTTTTCAGCAGCCGCCGGTTCAGGTGCACCGAATCCACGATCAGAACGGTGGGCGGGTGCAGCGCGTCGCCGAAGACGTCCTCCCAGCCCAGCGGAAACTCGGCCCCTTGACGGGAGGGCACCGTGTCCAGGGGCGCGGTCCCGGCGAGCAGGAGCTTGTTCTCGGCGGACAAGAGTCTGGCTTTCTCCCAATGTACTTATCGGTCAACTGTTTCCGGAAAATTAGGTTTCTGGTACTATTCGGCTTCGGCCTCTCTCCCGGGGCCGTTCTAAGGACAATGCCTGAGCTAATCCGCACGCTGGAGCGCTACTTCCAGTTCGACACCCTCGGCGCCCGATGGCGCACCGAAATCCTGGCCGGGTTCACCACTTACATCACCATGGCCTACATCGCCTTCGTCAACCCGGCCATTCTCGCCGAGGCCGGCATGCCGCTGACCGGCGTGGTGGCCGCGACCTGTCTGTCGGCCTCGGCCGGCAGCATCCTGATGGGCGCCCTGGCCCGCTATCCCATCGCCCTGGCGCCCGGGATGGGTTTGAACGCCTATTTCACCTATACCGTGGTCCAGGGTATGGGCGTGCCCTGGCCGACGGCCCTGGGCGCCGTCTTTCTCTCCGGAATCGCGTTCCTTCTGCTGACCGCGGCCGGGGTGCGCCAGTTGATTGTTTCCGCCATCCCGCACGAGTTGTACGCCGCCGTGGCCGTGGGCATCGGTCTGTTCATCGCGCTGATCGGCTTTCGCAATTCGCGCATCATCCAGGCCAGCGCCACCACCACCGTTACCCTGGGCAACCTGCGCGATCCGCAGACGCTGCTGGCCTTGTTCGGCCTGCTGCTGATCTCGGCGCTGATGGCGCGCGGCGTGCGCGCCGCCATGCTCATCGGGATTCTGGCGACCTCCGCCGTGGGCGCGGCTTTTGGCCTGGTGCACCTGGCGCCCCGCGCCTACGGATGGAAGGAGATCGCCTCCACCGCCATGCGGCTCGACGTCTCCGGAGCTCTCAGCATCGGCCTGATCGAGATCGTCTTCGTCTTCCTCTTCGTGGACCTGTTCGACAACGTCGGCACCCTGGTCGCGGTGGGCAAGAAGGCGGGATTGTTCGACCGTTCGCACCAGATCCCGCGCGTCAACCGGATTCTGTTGGCCGACGCCACCGCGACCGTGGTGGGCTCCCTGGCCGGGACCTCCACCGTGGTCAGCTACATCGAGAGCGCGGCCGGCGTGGTGGCCGGAGGCCGCACCGGCGTCACGGCCATCATCGTGGGCCTGCTGTTCGCCGTCACCATGTTCCTGGCGCCCGTGCTGGGAGCGATCCCCTCGGCGGCCACCGCACCCGCCTTGATCGTGGTGGGCGCGCTGATGCTCACCCATGCCGGCGAGATCGAATGGTCCCGGCCGGTGATCTCCATCCCGGCCTTTCTGACCATCACCACCATCCCGCTCACCTTCAGTATCGCCAACGGCCTTGCCTTCGGCTTCACGGCGTACACCCTTCTCAAGGTGCTCAAGGGCGAGTACCGCGAAGTGAACTGGATGGTCTACCTGCTAACCGCGCTGTTCCTGCTCCGCTTCGCTTACCTGGGCAAAGGCTGAGGCGTCAGAAGAACCGCACCGTGTAGCTGAACTGCACGCCGCGGCCGATTTCCGGCGCGAACTCCTTGACGAACGACAGGTGATTGCGGTACAGCCGGTTGTTGGCGTTGTACACGTTCACCGAAAACATCTGCAACCAGTGGTTGCGCGTGGTGGTGTATGATCCGCGCAGGTTGAACGACGCGTAGCCGGCGGTTTCCGTCTCGGTGGGGAAGATGCGCTCCTGGCGGCCGGCCAGAACCAGCTCGGGCTCGACGCTGAAGTTGCCGCGGCGCCATTCCAGGCTGGTCCGTCCCCGGGGGGGAGGTATCCTCGGCAGCGGCGTGTTGGACGGCTTCAGCTCCGCGTTCACCGAGTCCAGCCCGAGGTGCAGCCAGAGCGACGGCGACAGGTGCAATCCCAGGCGTCCTTCCACGCCGTAGTAACGGCTGTCGGCTTGCGAGTACCGGGCCACCACCAACCCGTCGTCTATGTCGCCGGTGGGCGCCAGATACACATAGTCGCCGAGCGAGTAATAGTAGTAATTCGCTTCCAGGTGCAACTTACCCGACTGGTGGCGGAGCGAGAGGTCCACGCCGTCGCCGCGTTCCCGCTTCAACTGGGCGTCGCCGATCTCCCAGGTCAGGTTGCCGGCGTGGGGCCCGAAGGCGTACAACTCCTCCAGCGCCGGGGCGCGATAGGAATGGACGTAGTTGGCCACGAAGGCGCCTCCCTCCCACAGGCCCACATTGACGCCGCCCGAACCCGAGAATCCCGTGAACGTGCGGCTGGCGAGCGACGCCGGGTTGTAGCGATTGGTCTCCAGCCGGCCGCCGAACTGAAGCCGCACACGGGGGAAATGAACTTGCTCCAGGGCGAAGGCCGCGAAGCCGTCCTGCGTTGTGGCCGGGGTGTTGGCTTCCTCGCCGATGGCGTTGTAGTCGCGGCGCATTCCCCAGAACCCGAGAGTGCCGGTCCAGCGGCCGCGTTTCTTCTGTTCGAAGGTTCCGCGGTAAACGAACTGCTTGTTGAAAAACTCGTTGTGGGTGACGATCCGCGACGGATCTTCCTCCGACGGGCCGCGCTCCCGGTGGTTCCAGTCCGAGTAGTGCAGTGTCAGGCGAAACTGGTCGAACCACGAACGCAGGTCCTTGACGCCGAGGGCCATCCGGACGTGTTGCAGGCGGTACTTCAGATAGACCTTCTCGGGTTCCTCCTCCGAGGCGTCGTAGGGAACGCCGTAGTCGCCATCGGAGATGCCGTAACCGAAGGTGAGGTAGACCCTGCCGCCATAGTGGCCGATACCGGCGTTGGTCCGCTTGATGTTGGCGAAGGAGTTGGGGACCTCGCCCAGCGGCGAGGAATAGTCACCCGCGCGCTGCCCCCCTCCGTCGGCCCAGAACAGCCACTTTTTGTAGCCGTACTCGAACCCGCCCGCGGCGCCGGCCCGCGCATCCGCCGTGCCGCCGGTGGCGGTGAGATAGCCGTCCATCCCCTCGTGGGCGTGCGGGTGCGCGGCGTGGTGCGTCGAGGTTACGTTGACGACGCCGCCGACGGCGTTGCTGCCGTAGAGCAGGGTCGCCGGTCCGCGGACGACTTCGACCTTCTCGATCGAATTCGGATCGACCGGTTCGCCATGGTCGCCCGATTGGGACGAGATGGTGCCGGTGCGGATGCCGTCTTCGAGGATCAGCACGCGGTCGCCATCGAACCCGCGTACCACGGGGCGCGTGGTGCCGGGGCCCGAACTGCGCTTGGCCACGCCCACCTCGCCTTCCAGCACGTCGCCGAGCGAGGTCGCTTGTTTCCACACCAGGTCGAGCGCCTCCAATGTCGCCACGGACTGGAAGGTCTCCAACGTGGTCTCTTCCGCGCCCGAGGCCGCCACGGTGATCTCCTGGCGGACGGGCGCCAGCTTCAGGCGGAACTCGATGGACACTTCCTCACCCGCCTTCACGATCACCGTCTGGCGCTCACCGGTAAGAGAATGCATGTGCGACACGACGGAGTAAGTGCCCGCGGGAACATTCGTGATCCGGAAGGCGCCGCCGTTGTCGCTCTGCACACTGCGGCGTAATGGAACCACCATCACGGAGGCATGTTCCAGCGGGTCGCCGGTGGCCTCCAGCAACACTTTTCCGGAGATGACTCCGGCATCCTGGCCCAGGGCGAGCGCCGGTGAGAGAAGAGACAGAGTCGCTACTACAGCCAAAAACAGCAAGGCAGGCAAGACCCACTCCAGTGCTTCAGCCGTTCGGCCATGAGATTTCTTCCAGGATAGAGCAAGACGGCCGGTTACTCAACGAGCGTTGCCGGCTGGCCTATAATGGTGTCCTCGATGCGATACAAGGTTCTTCGCGAAGAGGTCCTGGAGGCCAACCTGGAGATTGTCCGGCGCGGCCTGGTGCTTTACACCTTCGGCAACGTCAGTGGAATCGCGCGCGACGAAGGGGTGGTGGCGATCAAGCCCAGCGGCGTGCCGTACGAGAAGATGACCGCGGCCGACATCGTTGTCACCGCCCTGGACGGCCATGTTCTCGACGGGACCCTGCGGCCCTCGGTGGATCTGGCGACGCACCTGGTGCTGTACCGCGCGTTCCCCGCCATCGGCGGCGTCGTGCACACCCACTCGCCCGCGGCCACCGCCTGGGCGCAGGCGGGCCGCGAAATCCCGTGCCTGGGGACGACGCATGCGGATTACTTCCGCGGCGCCGTGCCCGTCACTCCGCCCCTGGCGCCCGCCGAAATCGAGGGCGACTACGAGAAGAACACGGGGGAGGCGATCGTGCGGCGTTTCTCCGGACTGGACCCGGCCGAATTCTCCGCCGTTCTTGTTTCCGGCCACGGCCCCTTTGCCTGGGGGCTTTCGGCCGCGGAAGCGGCGCACACGGCGGTGATTCTGGAAGAGCTGGCGCGGATCGCGGCGCAAACGGTGGCGCTCAACCCCGCCGCCGCCCCCATCGCGGCGAAGCAGCGCGACCTGCACTTCCTCCGCAAGCACGGCCCCGGCGCCCGTTATGGACAGAAACCGCCTGCGGCCTGACGTTCTTGGGAGAGAGCGCGCGGCAGTCGGCTTGCGTGGCCAGCGCGGTGTCCTTCATCCCCGAATCGATGACCACGAGATAGTCCTTCCTCTCGACGATCATCGTGTTGCTGAAGCCGCTGCGAAACCAGACGCCGGAGGCCACCAGGGCGAGTTTGGAGGAGGGGGCGCCGGCCAGCGGCGTCCCCGTGATTCCAATCCACAGTGCGCAGAGAAGAGGAACAGGCGGCCTCAGCAGGGCAGGAGGCGAACGAGTGCTATCGGGCCGCGATCACCTTCGGCGTGGGACAAAACCAACTGGCCACTTCAATTTCGCTAT
>CAYOTD010000389.1:0-5514 GCA_964406685.1 uncultured Solibacteraceae bacterium
CCTGCACCGGTAGCCAGGGCGGCCAGTTCGTCGAGCGACTCTTCCGTTGCGGCGTTCGCCGCCGGCCCCTTCCCGCGCTTCGAACTCAGATGCAGGCCCACGACCACGGCGCGCTCGCGCGCGGGCTCTTGTGGCTTGCGAATCTAGCCCTCCGGCCCCTCTACCGATCCGGCACCGGCGCTGGCATGCACGGCCGCCGCCGGAGCCGAGGGGGAGGCATGACCCGCCACCGCAGCATGGATCGGCTTGGAGACGACCACCGTGGAAATCGCGTGCTTGAAGATCAATTGCTCCTGATTATTCGATTCCAGCACCACCGAGTACTTGTCGAAGCTTTTGATCCGTCCCGAGAGCTTCACGCCGCTCATCAGGTAAATGGTGAGGAAGATCTTGTCTTTCCGCGCCGTATTTAGAAAAGCTTCCTGAATGTTTTGAGCTAGCTTTTCCATTCTCTTCCTTTCGGCCGGCGGGCCCTCGACCAAAGGGCCGCTCGACCGGCGCAATAGTTGACTCCAACCAGGTTTCCAACACCCAGTACTGGCAGTTTAACCATTCTTAGGCCGTTTGTCACGCTCCGGTATGGCTGGTCCCGGCTTCACCGCATCGTTGCGCTATAGTTCTAGGGTGAGCCGGAACCAGGATGTGGGCAAGCGTGTAGCCGCTCTGAGCATGGTCGTCAGCGGCCTGCTGGCCGCCGCCAAGATCACTGTGGGACTGATGGCCGGCTCCACTTCGGTGGTCGCCGACGGTTTCGAGTCGGCCTCCGACGTCGTCGCCAGCGGGGTGGTACTGTTTGGTCTGGTTCTGGCGGCCCGGCCCGCCGACGCCAACCATCCTTACGGACACGGCCGCTTCGAGACCCTGACCGGGCTGGGCGTGGGGATGATGCTGGCCGTCGCGGGGTTGGGAATCTGCGTGCGTTCCCTCACCCGGCTCGGCGAAGCCCACACGGCGCCGGCGGCCTATGCCGTCTGGCCCCTGGCGGTCTCCATCGCCGCCAAGGCCGCGATGGCGGCGCTCAAGTTCCGCTTCGGGAAGCGAATCCACAGCGCCGCTTTGATCGCCGACGCCTGGAACGACAGCGTGGACATCCTGTCCGGCGCGACCGCGGCGGCTGCCGTCGGGCTCACGCTTTACGACCCGTCCCGCTTCCTGGCCGCGGACCATTACGGCGGATTCGCCGTGGGGCTGATCGTGATCTTTCTGGGTCTGCGCGTGGTCCACGACACCTCCATGCTCCTGGTCGACACCATGCCCGACGAGGAGACGCTACAGCTCATCCGCCAGGCCGCGGTGCGGGTGCCGGGAGCGCTGGGAATCGAAAAATGTTACGCCCGTAAGACCGGCTTGCAGTATCACGTCGATCTGCACCTGGAGGTCGATCCGCAGTTGACCGTGCGCGACTCCCACTCCATCGCCAGCCAGGTGCGGGACCGCATCAAGGCCGACCTGGAGTGGGTGGCCGATGTACTCGTGCACGTCGAACCGCACGGCGAACAGGAACCGCCTTCCGGGGAGAATGGGGACAGACGGGACGTTTTCCAACAGTAGGGAAAAGTTCCGTCTGTCCCCATTCTATTCGACAGGCGTCAGGACAACCCGTTCCAGCGCCATCGCCGCCCGGCCGCTCACTTTGCTCTTCACCCGAAGCGTCTGCTCGCCGGCGGCGAGGGCCGCTTCGCCCACCGGGTGGCTCTTGAAAACCCACTCGCCGCCCGTATTGTGGACCTTGCCCGTAAGAGTCGTCTTGCCGGCCACCACGTCGAACTCCGCTCCCTGGCCGCCGCGCGCGGCGCCGTAGCTCACCTCGACCCGGTACCGGCCTTCTTTGGGCACGCGGAACGTCCAGGTGGGAACGTCGTCGGGCCGGCTCCAGTTGGTCAGGAAGACGTGCCCCAGAAAGTTCTCCAGCTTGGCGCGCTGTTCGAAGCGCGTTTCGATTTCGCAGCTTTCCGCCCCCAGGCGGATCACGCCGTCACGGCCGGGCCGGATCACGTAGGGCACGGTCACCGGCGTTCCATCCAGCCGCACCACGACCACGCTGGCCGTCGGGTCGGGCGCTTCCGCCGGCACCGACAGAATCACGTCGTCGCCGTCGCGGCGGAAAGAGAACTTCCGGGACGGGTCGGCCAGCAGATAGGCCGAAGAGACCAGGTTCTTGAGTCCGGGCACGCGCAACTGCCCGCCGGAGGGCCATTCGTACACGTGCAGGAACAGCGTCGAGCCTTTCACCGTGGCGCGTCCGAAAAACGGCAGGCGCGTGAAGGGGCTGGCGGTGGTTCCATAGATGGCCTCGCCGTTGGCCTTCATCCACTGCCCCATGGCGGCCAGGCGGGTGACAAACTCGTCCTGGATGCGCCCGTCCGGCGTCGGACCGACGTTCAGCAGCAGGTTGCCGCCCTTGCTGACGACCTCGATCAACATCCGGATCAGGTCGCGCGTGGTCTTGAACTCGGTTTCGTACTTGTTATAGCCCCAACTGTCGCGGTTGATGGTGACGCAGGATTCCCACAGGACCGGTTTGCCCGACGGGTCCCTCATGCCGGTGGCGGGAACGAACTGCTCGGGGGTGCCGAAATCGGCCTTGTTGCCGGGGGCCCGCTCGTAGAGCCGGTCGTTGATCAGACAGTTGGGTTGAAGGCTCAGGATGAAGTCGTAGATCTCGTCGTCGCGCTTCAGGTCGCGCAGGGTATGCTCCCATTCCCCGTCGAACCAGATCATGGCGACGTCCCCGTACTGGGTGAGCAGCTCGTTCAATTGCGCCTTCATGTAGTCGACGTAGCGGTTGTTGTCGCCTTTCACGTTCGGGTCGGGGCGCTCCCAGGAGCGCTTGGGCAAGTAGTCTTTGTGATGCCAGTCCATGATGGAGTGGTAGAAGCCCAGGCGCATGGCTTTCTTCCGGCACGACTCGGCCAGCATCTTCAGCGGGTCGCCCTGGTAGGGCGTGATCTCCATGTCATAATCGCCGGCCCGGCTGCGCCAGATGGCAAAACCGTCGTGATGCTTGGAGGTGATCACCATGTAGCGGCAACCGGCGTTGGCGGCGATCTCCACCCAGCGGTTGGGGTCGTAGTTCACCGGATTGAAGCTCCGGGCATACTTGTCGTATTCGGCTTGCGGGATTTGGAACATGTGCCGCGACCATTCGTGGCGCCCGATCACCGAGTAGGGTCCCCAGTGAAGGAACATGCCGAACTTGGCGTCCTGGAACCAGCGCGTGCGTTGGTCCTTGGGAACGGGCGGCTGGGACGGCTGGCCCGCCGCCAGCGCCGCCGAAAGCAGACAGAGAACAAGAGCGCGCGTTTTCATGGCTGACGTGAGCTATTGTAGTGGAACCCGAGAGGCGGCGCTTCAGGTGGCCTGCTTCTTGCCGAAGACCGAATATCGCGCCGAGCCCATGGAGAAGTACTCCAGCAACCCCTTGGACGGCTCGGACACGCTCGCCGGCCGGTCGGCCAGCGATCGCGCCAGCTTGGCGAACTGCTTGCCCAGTTCGCTGGCCGGATCCACCTGGCGGCCATCGGTCAGGGCGCGGTGCACGCCGAAGTAGTCGTTGGGAAAGCCCATGTGAACCGGCAGTCCCAGCAGTTTCTCCACCTGCGCCGGCGAGATGACGTTGCGCTTCTGCTCCCGGTTCAGAAGCACGCTGATCCGGTCGCCCAGGTCGAGGCCCTTCAGGTACTGATACTTCTCCCGCGCCAGGTGCAGCGAGGGAATCTCGGGCGTACACACCAGGAAGATCCGCTTGGATTCGTGCATGACCTCGATGGAGTATTTCTCCATGTTGCCCGACAGGTCGATGCAGATGGCGTTGTAGTTCCGGCGGGCGAATTCCAGCAGGTTGCGCACCTGCACCGGCTCCACCCGGTAGCCGGGGTTCATCTTGCCGGCGTGCAGAACCCTCAGGTTCCCCACCGCGGCCACAAGCTGCGGCCACAGGTTTTCGTCCATGTGCGAGGCGTGTTCGATGGCGTCTACCACCGAAAACGCGGTATCGATCTTCAACATGAAACGCAACATGCCGCAATTCAGGTCGAAGTCGGCCAACAGCACTTCCATGTCCGGCAGGCGCGCCAGCGCGCAGGCCGTGTTCAGCGCCACGGTGGACGCGCCCACGCCCGCCTTGGAGGGCAGAAACGAGAAAACCAGATCCGAGTTGTCCACCACCGGGGGTTTCTTCTCGGCGTTCTCACGCAGCCGTTCCGTTACTTCCATCACGGTCTGGCGGTTGAACGGCGGGGAGAGAAACTCCCGCACTCCGGCGCGCATCAGTTGCAGCAGAACGGGCGGTTCGCACACCCGATGGATGGCGACGAACTGCACCCCCGGGTGGGCCGTCTCCACCTCCCGCACCAACTCGAGCGCCTGGTCCAGGTCCGCTATTCCCAGGAATATGACATGGGGAGCGTGCGCGCGCATCACTCTTGTCAAGTCGAGCGCCGTGGGATAACGATTCACATTCCGGGTGACGGCGATCTGACCCAGCTCACAGAGCAGGTCTTCCAGTCTCTCGCCAAGTTCCTGGTCCGGAGAGACGACTATGGCACGCAGCATCGGCGCTCCAATCCTATCTATCCTTAGCGTAGACGCGCCGATCAAGCGCCACAATGCCCGTATCACATTAAGACGTTGACATCGTTTGCCTTAGAACTGCCTAGAAAACACTAAGAACAGATAAGGGGTTTTCCGGATGGGCTGCGCGCGCACCACGCCCCCCAAAAGATAGGCCTCTTCACGAGTTGGTGCTATGCCTGTTGGAGAGGGTGATTACCTCGCGGCGAGAACCGGCGTTGAATCCTCGACCAGCACCTGCCGCTCCGGCGCCGCGCAATGAGTTGCCGCGATGCGGACCCGCCTGCGCAGCGGTTGCCCGTCGCCGCGAATCCTCACAGCCGCCATGGGAACCCCATAGTGCTGTGCCAGAACCGCCTGCAAGGCGTCGTCGCTGCGATTCCGCCAGGACGCCGCCATCCTCACGGTCATCGTGCCATCCGCCATCGGCCCGGCCACCTCATCGCAAGGGCAGCCCGGCACGATCATGACGGGAAACTCGATATTCAAGATTCGAAAAGGGACCGGGAAAAAGCTCGTCATTACTTGGCCGTCCTTTCCACCCCAGGTCTTGAAACCTGGTTAGCTCGATGCATCCAAACCGCCCCACGGCCTGCTTCCCCCTCCGACCCGTACTCCAAGAACCCAGCTATCTCACCTCGCCTTTTGGGTGATGCACTTGACCTGCCAGAGTAGGCAACCGCGAACACACGTCGTTGATTCCAGAAGTGGATTGCCCCGAGGCTCTGCTGACTAGTGCTCGAATCGACGGCCCGGTCTCGGTAAGTTTTGCAGGAACGCGACCGACCCTCTCCGCATTGCCCGGTAAAGATTTCCTGTCCCGCCGGGACCTCATTCGTATTTCAGAGCCGAAACGGGGCTGATGCGGGAGGCCCGCCGGGCCGGAAGGGCGGTGGCGGCCGCTGCCACCGCGACCAGAACCGCGCCGGCCAGGACCAGAAT
>CAYOTD010000390.1:0-5508 GCA_964406685.1 uncultured Solibacteraceae bacterium
CGCTCGGAGTGGTTCCGCGAGCGGCTGCGCGAGCGGATCGTCGAGGAGGTGGAATCCGCCAGCGGCGGGCGCGCCGAGCTGCGGTCGTTCGAATTCGACTGGAGCCAACTGCGCGCCCAACTGCGCGGCTTCGTACTGCACGGCGTCGAACCCGCCGGCGCCCCGCCCCTGTTTCGCGCCGAATCCATCGCCGTCGGCCTGCGCGTCGTCTCGGCGCTGAAGCGGGACATCGACATCGAGTCCCTGGTGGTCGTCCGCCCGGAGATCAACCTGCTGGTCGCCCCGGACGGCCGCACAAACCTGCCGCGCCCGAAGAAGGCGGCGGGCCGCGACGCGGTGGCGGAGATCCTGAAGCTGGCCATCGGCGAGTTCGAGTTGAAGGAGGGCGCGGTCGCCGTCGCCGAGCGCCGCTTCCCGCTCGACGTCCGCGGGCGGGGCTTCCGCGCGCGAGTGACCTATGAGGCCGCCTCGCCGCGCTACCGCGGCGAAGCCGCCGCCGGTGAGTTGTCCATCGAACTGCCGGGCGCGCGGTCCGTCAAGGCCGCGGCGGTGGTGGCGGGGACCCTCGAACGCGACCGGGTCGAGTTGACGCGGGTGGATCTGGCGTCCGGGAAATCCCGCCTGGGCTTCTTCGGCGCGATCCAGAGTCTCCGGACGTTCCGCCTGGCGGGGGAGATCGACGTCCTGGCGCAGATGGAAGACCTGGCGCCGCTGGCCGGGCTTCCCTTGCGGCGGCAAGGGCAGGTGCACCTCACCGGGAAGGGATGGTTCGCGGGAACCGGCGCCTACTTGCTGGACGGCCGCATCGAGGGCCGGCAGTTGAGCGTGACCTCGCACGGCGTCCGCGCCGCCGTCGGTCGCCTGACGGGGACACTGCGCCTGGAGCCTGGTGCGTTGGCGGTGGACGATCTGCGCGTGAGGGCGCTAGGTGGCCATTTCTCGGGCCAGGCCCGTCTGCGCGATTTCCGGCGGCTCTCCCTGGATGGCACGTTCCGCGACATCCCGGTCGCGTCGCTGGGACAGGTCCACGCGGAAACGGCGCGGATTCCCTGGGACGGCAGCGTGAGCGGTGCGCTGAAGCTTGAAACGGAGCTGTCGGCGCCGCGCCCCCGCAACACGGAGCTTCGCGCCGGGCTGACCATCGCGCCGGGCAGCGGCCCAAATCCGCTCGAAGGCTCCGCCAGGCTCATCTATCTTCAGCGGCTGGGACAGGTCCGCTTCGAGGCGTCCCGCCTGGCAACCGCCACCACCACCGTTCGCTTCGGAGGCGCGCTCGGCGCGCGGCTTCGCGTGGACCTGCGCACCTCCGATCTCGCCGACCTGACGACGGCGGCGGCGGCGTTCGGGGAAGGCGATCCGGTCACTCCGCCCGTCAAGCTGGAGCGCGGCTCGGCCTCTTTCCGCGGCGTCATCGTTGGGCCGCTCGACGAGCCCAGCATCCGCGGACGCGTCGCGCTGGAGAACTTCCGGTTCGGCGAACGCCTGTTCGAGCGGGCCGGCGCCGGCGTCGATCTGACGCGATCCTCGCTGCGCGCCGCCTCGGTTGTGGTGGAGCAGGGAGGAACGCGCCTGACCGGTTCCGGGGAGGCCGCGCTGCACAACTGGCGGTTGACCGATGCCAGCAGGATCAAGGCGTCGGCGGCGCTTCAGGGAGTGGACTTGAAGTCGCTGGCGAGCGAGACGCATAGCGATTTTGCGGCTGCCGGAACGCTGGCGGGCGACGCGCAGATCGCCGGCACGGCGGGGAAACCCGAGGTCGCCGCCAACGTCAGGATCGAGAAGCTCCAGGTGGCGGGCGAGTCGTTCGACCGCGCGCGGGCGCGCCTGCGTTACGCTCCGGGAACCATCGAGGTCACCGGCGCGCGGCTCGAGTCGGGAAAGGCGGGCCTCGATTTCTCCTTCACCCACACGTTCCCTGCGGAAGACGTCCGCTCCGGCCGGCTCCGCTTCGACGCCGCCGCGGAGCGCGTGCCGCTGGCCTCCCTCCAACGGGTGCGCGATCTGGGATTTGAAATCGACGGGACAGCCGGCGGCAGACTGGCGGGCGCCCTGACTCTCGCCAAAGGAGAGCCCCGGCTGGAAGCGCTCGACGGAAAGGTCTCGTTGCGCGAGATCACCTTCCGCAAGCGGCCCGCCGGATCGCTCGAACTGGCTCTGGCGACCCGGAGCGGGCGGCTGGGTGTGACGGCCTCCGGCGCTTTGCGCGGCGCCGCTCTGCGCGGGGCGGGGGAGTGGGAACTGGCGGGCGGCTACACCGGCGGCGGCAAGATCGAGCTGGCCGCGCTGAAGTTCTCCGAACTGAGGGAGTTGGCCGCGGTGGAGCGCCGGTGGCCGTTCGACGGCGTGATCGAAGGACAGGCGTCGGTGAGCGGCTCGCTGCTCAAACCGGACCAGATGCAGGGCGAGATCCGCGTCTCCACCGTCGAGCTGCGGTCGGCCGCGCGCAAGAATCTGTCGCTGCGCAACGAGGCCCCGGTGGTGGCGGCGATCGACGCCAAGGGAGTGCGCATCCGCAGCGCGCGATTCGTGGGACGGGAAACGAGTCTCGAAGTTCTGGGCACATTCTCCACCCAGGCCCGCAACGCCTGGAACCTGGAGATCCGCGGAGGGCTCGACCTGGCCCTGATCTCCAGCCTCTATCCGGAGCTGGTCACCGCCGGGCGCGCCACGCTGAACGCCAACGTGCGCGGAAGCCTTGCCGCGCCGGTGTTCGGCGGCCGCATGGAGCTTCAAAAGGCATCGGTCTTTTTGGCCGGAGTTCCCAGCGGCATCGAAAACGCCGACGGCCTGCTGTATTTCGACCGCAACCGCGCCACCATCGAGCACCTGACCGCCCAGGCCGGCGGAGGCCAGTTGCGCCTGTCCGGCTTTGTCGGCATCGGCGGCCCGGAGCTGGTCTACCGGCTTCAGGCGGAAGCCGAAAAGGTCCGCGTACGTTATCCGGAAGGCGTCAGCACCACCGCCACGGCCTCGCTCAGTCTCGTCGGAACCTCCACGCGCAGCCTGCTGTCGGGATCGGCTGTCATCGAGCGCGCGGCCTTCAATCCGCGCACCGACATCGGCAGCCTGCTGGCGGAAAGCGTCCGGCCGGTGACCACGCCGGTGCCCTCCAATCCCGTGCTGGCGGGGATGCAGTTCGACATCCGCGTCACCTCCTCGCCGGCCCTGGAGGTGCGGACCTCGCTGGCCTCCGACCTACAGGCGGAGGCCGACCTGCGCCTGCGCGGTTCGGCCGCCAAGCCGGTGGTGCTGGGCCGGGTGAGCGTGAATCAGGGCGAGATCCAGTTCTTCGGCAACAAGTACTCGATCACCCGCGGCGAGGTCTCCTTCTACAACCCCGCGCGCATCGAGCCGGTCCTCGACCTGAACCTGGAAACGCGGGTGCGCGGCGTCATCGTCAACCTGGTCTTCACCGGGCCGATGAACAAGCTCAACATGAGCTACCGCTCCGATCCCCCGCTGCAATCCCAGGAAGTGATCGCGCTGCTGGCCGTGGGCCGCGCGCCGGGCTCAAACCCGACGCAGGCGGGCGCCCAGCTCTCCTATTCGCAGGGGGGGCTCCCTTCGGGCACCGAGTCGTTGATCGGGCAGGCGGTTTCCACGCCGATCTCCAGCCGCCTCCAGCGCTTCTTCGGCGTAAGCCGGCTGAAGATCGATCCCCACCTGACCGGCACGGCCATCACGCCCCAGGCGCGCCTCACCGTGGAACAGCAGATCTCGCGCGACATCACCCTGACCTACGTCACCAACCTCTCGGAGACCAAGGAGCAACTGGTGCGCGTCGAATGGGACCTGAACCGCCAGTGGTCGGTGGTGGCGCTGCGCGATGAGAACGGGACCTTCGGGGTTGATTTCCTCTACAAGAAGCGCTTTCGATAGAAGTGTGAACCGGATCGCGGAGCGCCGTTCCATGGTCGAGCGCCAGTTGCGGCGGCGCGGCATCGTGGACGAGCGTGTGCTGGCCGCCATGGAAGCGATCCCGCGCGAGCTGTTCGTTCCCGCCGCGCGCCAGGCCGACGCCTACGACGACGCGCCGGTCTCCATCGGCCACGGCCAGACCATCTCGCAGCCCTACATGACCGCGCTGATGGCCCAGTGCCTGGAGCTGCGGGGCCACGAGAAGGTGCTGGAAGTCGGCGCCGGATCGGGCTACCACGCGGCTGTTCTGGGCGCCCTCGCCGCCCGCGTCGTCGCCGTCGAGCTGATCCCGGAGCTGGCCGAGCAGGCCCGGGCCAATCTTGCCGCGGCCGGCCGCGGCGCCAACATCCGCGTGGTCTGCGCGGACGGCTCGCTCGGCTTTCCCGAGGAAGCGCCCTACGATGGGATCTCGGTGGCGGCGGGCGCGCCGGAGGTGCCGCCGGCGCTGCGGGAGCAGTGGCGCGATCCCGGCCGGCTGGTGATCCCCCTCGGCGAGATCGACGAACAGGTGTTGCGGATCTACACCCGTTTCGAAGGCCGGCTGCTGAGCCGCGATTCCGCCGCCTGCCGCTTTGTTCCGCTGCGCGGCGGAAAGGGGTGGAGCTAGCGGCCCCGGACGGCGCACACCACTGGAGAGAGTGGTACAATCAGTGGGCTGGCGGCTGGCCGCCCGCACGAGGGCGGCCCATTGAGGATTCTCCTTTATAACCCCGACAACGGCGTGACGCGCAACTTCATGCCGCACCTTTGGATGTTTCTTCTTCAGGCCCTCACTCCTCCGGATCACGAAGTGCTGCTCATCGACGGCAATACCCAGCCGATGAGCGATGACGAACTGGTCCGGTTCGTGCGGGAAAAGGAGATCGGCCTGGTCGGAATCGGCGCGATGACGCGAATGATCGCCAAGGCCTACCGGGTGGCCGACGCGATTCGCGCCGCCGGAGTGCCGGTGGTGATGGGCGGGCCGCACGTGACCGAGATCCCGGAGGAAGCCCTCGGCCGCGACGGCGGACCGCGCCACGCCGATGCCTTAGCCCTCGGAGAGGCCGATCAGACCTGGCCGAGGATCGTGGCGGACGCGGCCCGTGGCGCGCTGAAGGAGATCTACACCCCAACCGACGCCTTCGGCCAGGAAGTGAAACCCACGCTCCAGGACTATCCGATCATCCCCTGGGACAAGCTCGACATCGACCAGTTCAACCGGATTCCGGGTGTCGTGCGCCGCGTCATGGCGCATTTCAACACCGGCTGGGAGACGTTTCACATCATCCCCGTCGAGACGGGCCGCGGCTGTCCCTACGGCTGCGAGTTCTGCACGGTCACGGGGTTCTTCGGCGATTCGGTCCGGTTCCGCTCCAACCGCAGCGTGGTGGAAGAGCTGCTGCTGATCAAGGAGCGCTCCCAGCGGACCCGCGGCAAGATCGCCGTCTTTTTTGTCGACGACAATTTCGCCATCAACGTCAAGCGCGCCAAGTCGCTGTTGCGCGACATCATCGCCGCCGGGGCGCAGCTTTCCTGGGTGGGACAGATCAGCGCCAACCTGCTGCGCGACGAGGAACTGGTGGAGCTGATCGCCCAATCCGGCGGCAA
>CAYOTD010000391.1:0-5502 GCA_964406685.1 uncultured Solibacteraceae bacterium
GTACAGTTCATGGGAGTATGGCCTCCCGAAGTGTCAACAAAGTGATCCTGCTTGGCCGGCTGGGGAAAGACGCAGAGACCAAGTTCACCACTGGCGGAGCGGCGGTGACCAAGTTCCCCTTGGCGACCAGCCGCCGCTGGAAGGACCAGCAGACCGGCGAATGGAAGGAAGAGACCGACTGGCACAACATCGTCGTCTGGCGGCAGGAAAACGTCGCCAACTACCTGACCAAGGGCCGGCAGATCTACGTTGAGGGCCGCCTCCAGACCCGCAGCTACGAGGACAAAGACGGCCAGAAGAAGTACTTTACCGAGGTGGTCGCCGACGACGTGATCCTGGTGGGATCGCGCGGCGAGGAAGGCGGTGGAGAGGACGCCGGCGCGCAGCATTCCGCCTCCGCTCCGCGGTCCGCGCCCCGGCCGGCCCGCCCGGCCCCCGCGCCCGGCCCGCCCGAAGACCACTCCTTCGACCAGGGCATCACCGACGACGACGTGCCGTTCTAGGGGGCGGGCTTGCTGCTGCGGCCGATCGGACAGATCCGCTCGCCCATCCGCGAGCGGAAGCAGATGCCGCCGCTCGGCGCGCGCGCCGCGGTGGAGTTGCTGCCGGAGTTCGTCGAAGGCCTGCACCGCATCGGGAAGCACTCGCATATCTGGGTGCTGGCCTGGCTCGGGCAGGCCGAGCGCGACGTGCTCCAGGTGACCCCGCGCGGCGTCGCCGACCGTGGACCCGAAGGACTGCACGGTGTCTTCGCGGTGCGCTCCCCCGCGCGCCCCAATCCCATCGGGCTGACCCTCACCCGGATCCTCGCCATCGACGGCCCCCGCATCGACTGCGAGCGCCTGGACTTTCTCGACGGCACCCCGGTGATCGATCTCAAGCCCTACTTCGTCACCCGCGACGCCGCCCTGGCGGCCAATAACGCCCCCATCGGCCGCCCCCGGGACCGCGAGGCGCTGCGCGATTCGCTCACCCTCCAGGCGGTCAACTTCCACGGCGAGGCCTGCGCGGACCTGGCCCTTGCCGTGCGCGCGGTCGAGGAATTCCGCGCGGCCTGCTGCGATCTCGGCGAGCCCGAGCGTTGGGATATTACCGTCCCCCTGGGACGCGTGTGCGTGATCGACGCCATCATGGGGATGACGCGCGCCACTCCCGGGCGGGGCAACCTGCTCTTCGGCGGCGAGGACGAGATCCTGTTCCGCCACCCCGGCGGCGTCTGGCGGTTTCGCCTGTAGCGGTAGCGCCTATTCGCCGACCACCGTCACCGTGACCTCGCGGTCGCGCGCGCTGTCGTCGAAATCGCACAGTACGATCTGCTGCCAGGTGCCCACTCCCAGCCGGCCGTCGATCACCGGGAAGCTCCGCGCCGTGCCCACCAGTGCGCTGCGCAGGTGGGCGTAGCCGTTGTTGTCTCCCCAGCGCGCGTTGTGTGCGTAGTCGGAGGTGGGAGGCGCCACGCGGTCGAGCGCGCGCTTCAAATCGGCCACGCACCCGGATTCGTACTCCAGCGTGGTGATCCCGAGGGTCGAGCCGCGTCCGGAGACATTGGCCACTCCCGCGCGGATGCGGCTTTCACCCACGATCCGCTCCACCTGGCCGGAGATATCGATCACATCGCAATTGCCCCGCGTGGACAGCCGGAAGCTCTTCTGAAAGACGGCCATACACCGACTCTAGCCCGGAACCGCTCCCTCACGGTAGCGGCCCGGACACGAATCCGAGCCGCCACCAGAGGGAGCGGTCTGCCATGACTAGAAGCTAGAAGCTAAACCGCAACGACAACTGCAACTCCCGCGCGGCCTGCCCCGAGGTGTAGGTGTTCAACACCCCGTCGCTGCCCACGCTGGTGGGATTGCCCGGGTGGTTCAGTACGTTGAAGAAGTCCGCCTGGAAGCGCAGGTTATAACGCTCCTTGAAGGGGATATTCTTGACGAGGCCCGAATCCAGCATCCACGACCTCACCCCCGGCATGTACTGCTGCCGCCACGGCATCAGGCCGTTGTCGAAGGTGGTCCGCTGGACGGTGCCGTTCTTCAGCGTCACCCAGGTCGTATTGCCGCCGTAGTAGGAATACATCGGATCGCTGCGGCTGGCGTTGGCCGGCCAGGGATTCAGCGGCTGCGCCGCCGCCTTGTACTCCGCCGGAACGCCCATGATGCCGTTGGGCTTGCCGTTGGCGTCGACCGAGTTGATCTGGTTCGGGTTGATGTACCCGTTCCAGAACAGGTAGCCGGGGCGGCACGCGCCGCTGCGGCAGTCCTGGATGGGGTACTTGTAGCCGTAGATCTCCACCGCGGTCCCCGTGGGGAAGTAGGTGGCCGGAAGCGTGAAGTAGGAGCTCCACAGCGTCCCCATGCCCGTGATCTGCCAGCCGCCGACGATCTTGTCGAGGAACGACGGCAGGCTGTGGGCCAGCGCCTTCCCCTTGCCGAACGGCAGGTCGACCACCCAGTTCCACCGCAGCCGGTGCTTGGGAACGGTCGTGTCTCTTTGGTAGTTGTACAGCCGGTTCAATTGGTCGGTGTCGGTCGGCACCGAGTTCGGCAGGAAGATGTTCTGGCCCGGAATGACGCCGCTGTAGCTCCGGCCGCCGGCCGTCATCACGTTCTGCACGACGTAGAAGATCTGGTAGCCGACGCCCCTGCTGAAGCGGCGCTCCATCTCGAACTGCATGCCGTTGGAGTTCGACCAGCCGGACTTCTGATACCGCTCGATGGTGCCGTAGACGGTCTGATCGAATCCTCGCCGCGCCACACCCGAGTACTCCCCGGAGGGGATCGCCAATCCGGTGGTCATATACCACACGTAATCGGTCGGGTTCTCGTTGTAGCGGTAGTACTGCTCCAGGTGGCCGACGTGGTTGCCGATATAACCCACCCGGGCGACCGTGTTGGCCATCACTTCCTTCTCCACGGTGAAGTTCCAGTCCTGCACGCGGCTGTCGGGCTGCTCCTGGTCGAAGTAGCTGACCATCGCCGATCCCCGGCTGAGGCTGCGCGGATCGTCCAGGCTCACCGCCTTCGAGCTGTTCAGTCCTCCGATGATCGTCGGCGCCGACCGCATCCCGTAGTTCGAGATGCCGTCGGGAGACGTGGCGGAACTGGTGTAGGCGTCGTAATAGAAGCGGGCGTTCATGGGCGCGTTCATCCTCATACGCTGGCCCCAGGTGGAAAGCGGAATGGGGAAGTAGGCGATCCGGTAGCCGCCGCGCATCACGAACGAAGACCGGCCGCTCCCCCCGCGGTAGGCGAAACCGATGCGGGGGCCGAAGTCCTTGTAGTAGTTGTTGATCAGCTTCTGCGGCATCCCGGCCTGCTCGTAGCTGATGAACTTGGCGCCAAAACCCTGGTAGCGATTCACGATCGAGGTCAATGTCGCCCCCAACTTATACATCGTGTCCAGGCTTTGGCCCAGTACGATGGACTTCGTGGACGGGTCGAAGCTGACCATCATGCGGTTCTTCTCCGAGTAAGACGGCCAGTACTCCCACCGGAGTCCGATGTTGAGCGTGAGGCGGGAACTAACCCGGTAGTTATCCTGGAAATACAGGGCATACTCGCGCGCGCGGGCGTAGAAGTAATTCCGGACGAACTGGTTACTGTAGGTCATCACACCTAGGTACATATTGGCTGTGTTGTATCCCGTAAACGGCGTGGCCTGCGGATTGGTGCGCGAGGTCGTCGGATCGTACAGCGACGTGGCGTTGGTGGAGAAGTTGTGGTTGCCGGCCACCTGCTGCTGCTCGGGAAGGTAGTTCAATTGGTCGTAGCGGAAGTGGCCGCCGAACTGAAACTCGTGCCGGCCCTTGATCCTGGTCAGGTTGTCGTCGATGATCAGGTTCGTGAAGGCCGCGTTCGACGTGTTCTGCGTCTCGAAGAAGTAGTTGCCGTTGTACAGACCGGCGCTGTAGATCCCCGGCCAGCCCGCCACCCCCATGGGATTGGGCAATCCCATTTCGTCGGCGTACTTGCGGTTCGGATCGCCCGTGCCGTTGTAGGCCAGCTCGCGGTTGCCGCTCACCAGCAGCTCGTTGAAGAAGGTCGGCGAGAAGGTATGCAGCCACGAGGCGGCCAGCGTCTTGTTGGGCGCGATGGTCTGCACCGTTCCCGCCACGCCGTTCAACATGGGCTGGGCGTAGAACTGCGCGAACTGGTAGTGATGCCCCTGGCTGTAGCGGCCGTAGATCTGGTCGTTGTCCGAGAAACGGTGATCGAAGCGCGTGTTGATGATCCACTGGCGCCGCGTGCTGGGCACAGGCCCCCACCAGTTGTTGTCCACCAGCGGATTGACGTTGGCCTCGGTGGGCAGCGGTGTGATGTCGAACAGGGTCTTCGCAATGGGGGCCATCCGGGACGGATCGATCTTGTTCAGGACTCCTCCATAGGAAAACGGCTGGCGCGACCACGTCGTCGTGTTCGTCGTCCAGGGGTCGTACAGCGTATAGATGCGTCCTTCGCTGTCCCTCAGCCCCGAGAAATCGCCGTTCCGCATCGCCTGGGTCGGCACCGGGTAGCCTTGCGTGCTGGGGTTGATGCGGCGCACGCCCTCATAGGAGAAGAACCAGAACGTCCGGTTCTTGCCGTTATACAGTTTGGGAATCAGAACCGGGCCGCCGGCCGATCCGCCGAACTCGTTCCGGTTCAACTGCGGCGGCTTCTTGTAGTTGTCCTGCCGCTGGCGGGCCTTGCCGTAGCCGTTGTTACGGTTGGTTTCGTACAGCGTCCCGTGGAAATCGTTCGTGCCGCTCTTGGTCGAAGCGATGATCGAGGTCGGGCGCGCGAACTTGGCCGAGGAGCTGTTGTTCTCCACCCGGAACTCCTGCACCGCTTCCAAGCTGGCCTGCCGCCGCGGCATTCCGCCCCACAGGCGGTCCGAGGTGGCGGCGCCGTCCAGGATCATCTCCTGCGAGCCGTCCCGGATTCCGTAAGCGCGCGTGCCTTCCATTCCCGGAATGGTCACCAGCAGCGCGGATAGATCGCGCCCGTTGATCGGCAGTTGCTCGATCCGCTGCCGCTCCAGCACGTGTCCCAGCGTCGGGCTGTCGGCCACGATCATCGGCGTGACGTCTTTGACCTCCACCACCGTGCTGGTCTGCCCGGCCTTCAACTGCGGGTTGACGACCACGGTCTGTCCGACCTGGACCACGAGCGTGGCCTCGAAGGTCTGGAGACCGGGATGTTGAACGTTCAGTTTGTAGTTGCCCGGGATCACGCCCGGGAAGATGTAGAAGCCGACTTCGTTTGCCGTCGTCCGGGCGGTGATGCCCGTGCCCAGGTTGGCCAGGGTCACTCCCGCGCTGGGAATGACGGCGTCGGATTGGTCGCGAACGGTCCCGCTGACGGTGCCCGCGGAAGTCTGCGGCCAGGCCGTCATACTGCATAGTCCCGTCACGATCAGGATAAGTAAGCACTTTCTAAGCATAGTTTATCTCCCACTAACTAACCTCAAAGACCACAAACTGGAGAGCGCGCCTCACCCATCACTCTCCCGCCAGCGCCCGGG
>CAYOTD010000392.1:0-5498 GCA_964406685.1 uncultured Solibacteraceae bacterium
CCTTCAGCCGCGCCTCGATGGCGGTTGCATCGAAAGCCTGCACCACCGGCGCCGGAGCGGGCCGCATCGCCCCGTGCGTGAGGATCGCCGCCGCCAGCATCGCCGAAGAGGCGAAGGCCATGCGCGGCCCCGAGTTGAGCCACACCTGCCACCACTTCGGCTCGAAGACCTTATCCGAAACGAACGCGATGCGGCGCGGCGGTTCTTCGTTGGGCAGAGCGTTCAGCGCCGCGAAGGTGGCCGTCAGCCGCGCGGCCTCCTCGCGGCAGGCGTCGCAGCCCTCCACGTGAAGCTGGGTGGCACATGCTTCCGCTTGCGCCAGTTCCTTGAGAACGAAACCCTTGAGATCGTATTCCGGACAACTCATGCTTCACCCCGTCCTGATGGGAGCCAGCCGGTCTTTGAGCAGGTCGAGCGCGGTGTACAGCCGCGATTTCACGGTCGACACGGGACAGCCGAGCACCTCGGCCATCTCCTCGAACTTGAACCCCTGGTAGATCTTCAGCACCACGGCCTCGCGCTGTTCCGCGCTCAGCCGCTCCAGCGCCGCGCTCACCGCCAGGGTCAGCTCCATCGGGAAAGGCCGGCCTTCCTGGGCCGGAGGTTCGAACTCCGGCGGAGCGGCCGAATCGGGCTTCGGCCGGCGCAGCAGCGAGAACGCCTCGTTGTGCGCGATCCGGAACAGCCAGGGCGCGAAGCGCGCCGGGTCGTCCAGCTTGCCCAGGTTCTGATAGGCCTTGAGGAAGGTGTCCTGGCTCACATCCAGGGCGTCCTCGCGATCGCCCACCAGCCGCAGCAGGTAGTTGTAGACCCGCTTCTCCCAACGCGACACCAGGAGGTTGTAGGCGTCCACGTCGCCGCGGCGCGCCTTGACGATCAGGTCGCGGTCCTCGACCTCCCGGAAGATCAACTTTGGCTCCAACCTAAAGACGCCCGCGGGGTGAAAAAAGACGAAGGGAGTCTTCCGGATTATTATCGCGCGGGTTGGGGGAAGGAGCGGCGGCCCGCGCCGGCGGCGCTGTCCTCCAGCAACCTGATCCGCTGCGGCAGGATGACGAACCCGAGAGCGGCTACCGGGTCATAGCAGAATCCCAGGCAGATATCCCTCCGCGTCACGGGCCTCGGCGCCCACTCCGGCAGCGCATCCAGTTCGCCAAACAACTCAACGACCTCCCGGGGCGGCGCCGTGCCCTGTTCACTGGTGAACGCCAGCACCCGCGAGTCCTTCAGGATTACGTACCAGCCCTCCGCGTTCCACGAACGCAACGCGGCCGGAGGCGGCGTACGCAGCTTCCAAAGCTCGGGTGACCGAACGAGCAGACGCATGCGGTCAAGGGTGGCCGGCGATCCCCCAAGGGAAGCCTGGTCGGCGCGAACGATGAACTTGTACCGGAACAGGCGTCTGTCGCCCCGCCGGACCCAGACCTTGCCGTCCCTCTCTGCGGTCACGAGGGTTTCGTGGAAGCGCAGCCCGCGCTTGAGCACGTGCAGAATGCGGATCTCCTGGTGCAGCGCGTGATCGAAGCCAGGCTCGCCATAGGGTATCGCGGAGCGGATGAACCACACCGCCATCACCACAAGGCCGGCGGCAAAGGCAGGCCATGCGCGCCGGCGGGGGAAAGCCAGGCGCAGCAAGGCGCACGCAGAGGCGGTCACGACCATCGCCACCGAGAGGATTCTCAGCCCCACGAAGGCCCGGATCTCCTCGACCGCCTGCGGTTCCGGGTCGAACTCATAGTTCAGATAGATCCAGGAGTTGCCGGGTGCGAGCAGGAATTCCGTCCGGACAACCCAGGCCAGCACGATCCCCGCGGCCGCCAGCCCCAAGCCGTATCCGAAGCGCGGTCTCAGCAGGACCAGGACGCACGCGCCCAGAAACAGCAGCGGACTCGCCGTGGCGGTGACCGCCAGCCAGTGCTCCGAGTCCGGAAGCGGCCAGTGGAACTGAAGGTTCCCGCCAACCAGATACGCCCACGCGATGCTCGCCGCCGCACAGAAGAAGAGAATCGCGGGCGTCAACCGCTGCGTGATCTCGCCGCGTGTCTCCCGGAACCAGCTCATACCTAGGGTTGGACACCGGCAGTGCCGGAGCAGTTCCGCGGGGAAGGCTCAGGCGGCTTCGGTCCGCCGGTGGAGCACGAGCAACTGCTCGGGCTTCAAATCCGCCAGAGTGATCGTCCGCCCTTGATTGTCGGAGAACTCGACAAGCAAGGCCCGGTCGCCTGGGGTCCCAAGGAACTCGACAACGGTGCCGATCTGACCTCGAGTAAGACCGCGCTCGGGCAGGTCTTCGGTCAGCGCTACGGCGGCCAGCAGCGGCACTTCGGTCATCGTCAGCCCGGCTTCCTTATGTAGCAGGTCGTGAACCTCGGGAAGTCCTCACCCCTCCTGACGATCCAACCGCTTCGAATGACCGCCTGGCGATTCAGCCTGCTCACCCGAAAGTCTATCACGTACAAGGAACCGTAGAGGTTCTGCCCAACCGGCGCCGCCTCCCGCGTCACGGCGTCGAGCAGGTAGCGCCGAAGCCACTCCGCATCCCGCTGCCCGATCCCAAGTGCCGCGGCAAAGACCCTTGCCTTGTGCTTTCCGTCTTCATGCTGGGGGTCGAGACAGTAGTCGCGGAGCTTCGCGATATCGACCATAGCGCGGTGCGGGTTTGGCAGCTTCACGGTCGAAGTCCCGCGGGAACGTCCAATCGATTATCTCCTGGGACGGGTGCAGGCTGTGCCATGCGGAGGCAGCCTCCACGCTACGGCCGCACCGCCACGATGAGGTCGCCGGCCGGGTCGGGCCGCGTGAAGGTCTGGAATCCCGCCTCCGTCAGCCAGGACTGGTACTCGGCCTCGGTGTAGGTCGATCCGCCTCGGGTCCCGACCAGCATGTTGATGGCGAACAGGGCGGCTGCTTTCGGCGCGGTCTTGCCGGGTTCGAGGATGAAGTCGCGGATCACGACACGTCCTCCGGGAGCCAGCGCCCGGTAGCAGCGGCGGAGAAGATCCCGGTTCTGCTCCTCATCCAGCATGTGGCAGATCGCCGACAGCAGAACCAGGTCGTAGTCCTCGCCCAGATCGTCCGCCGTCAGGTTCCCGGCTCGTGTGGCGATCCGGTCGGCCAGTCCGGCCGCCTGAATGTGCTCGCGCGTCATCGGGAGCACGGACGCCTGGTCCAGGATGTCGGCCCGCAGCGCCGGATTGGCCTGGGCAAAGGCGATCGAATAGGCGCCCGAGCCTCCCCCGACGTCCAGCAGGCGGCGCACGCCGCCCGCGCCCACGGCCTGTACGAGCTTCGCGGCGGTTCCCGCGGCCACTCTGTGCATGGCGGCGATGAAGCTCTGCGTCCAATGCGGGTCCTGCTTGTCGATGCCGGGAGACAGGACCGCCGTGCCCGCGCGCACGCAGCCGGTCAGCGTAGCCCAGGACTGGAACAGGTTCACCGTGTGCATCAGCGCCGGGCGGGCGTCGTCGGGGGCCCCCGCCACCAGATAGCGCGCGGTCTCGGGAGTGTTGCGGAACGTCTCGCCTTCTTTTTTCAGCGCGCCCAGGGCGGTCACGGCATTCAGCAGGACTTCGGTGGCGCGGGGATCGGTCTGAAGCCGCCCGGCCACCTGCGCCGCCGTGGCGCCCGCGCCGACAGCCGTGAAGACATCCAGTTCAACCGCGGTGAGCAGAACCCTGCTCTCCTGAAACGCGCGCATTGTCTCCATCAAATCGGCGAAAGACTTCGACGGCATGGTCCATGACCTCCAACCGATTATCCCGCGCCATGGCGCGCATTATGCCAAGCTGGTGTGCATCGGCTCAGCAGGAATCAAGGCACTGGCGATACTCCCCGCGGCCCTGGCCGCGGCGCAGACGGTTGCGCCGGCAACGGGCGCGCGCGGCGATTTCCTGAAGCGCCTGGTGGCGGCGGCCATCGAGCGGACCCATCACACCGTGCGCTACGACCCGGCATATGTGCGGATTCCGTACCCGGGCGGGGACGTGCCGGCGGACCGGGGAGTGTGCACGGATGAAGTCATTCGCGCCTACCGCGCCCTGGGAGTGGACCTGCAAAAGGAAGTCCACGAAGACATCCTGCGGGACCCTTCCGCCTACCCGCGCAAGTGGCGGTGGCTGTCCTGGCGCCCGGACACCAACATCGACCACCGGCGCGTGCCCAACCTCATGGTGTTTTTCTCGCGCCAGGGAGAGAAGCTGGCAATCACCGTCCGCGCGCAGGATTACCTGCCCGGCGACCTGGTCACCTGGGACCTGTCCCGCGGCGTGCCGCACATCGGACTCGTCGTGGACCGCAAATCGGCCGGCGGCGCCCGCCCCCTGATCGTCCACAACATCGGCAGCGGCCCCCAGATGGAAGACGTCCTGTTCCACTGGAAGATCACCGGCCACTACCGCTACTACGGGCCAACCCATGGGGGACAAGGGCCGTCATCGACTAAACGGAATTGAGTTGCTCACCGTCCAGGATTTGTGGGTACTCTGGGTGGCGAAAGGAGCGGCATGAACCGAAGGGCGTTTGCCCGGAGCCTGGGGGCGGCGGCGGTGCATGTGGCCTCGGGGAACCCGGTGGAGTTGGGCGGGCGGCGCGAGCTGTTCGTCGACGGCTTTTTGGTGGAGCGCTTCAGCGGCGGCGCGCGCCTGCGCCTGCATCATCCCGAGCGGCGCGAGATCGTCTTGCGCCACGACGAGCCCTGGGAGGGGTCGGGGTCGGGCTATCACACGGTGTTCGCCGACGGCTCGCGGTTCCGCATGTACTATAAGGCCTGGAATCACACTTTCCGCAAGGAGGCCACGCACAACCTCGTCATCGCCTACGCGGAAAGCCGCGACGGCATCCACTGGCGCAAACCGGAGTTGGGGCTGGTCGAGTTCGGCGGGTCGAAGCAGAACAACATCATTCTGGACGACGTCCACGGCGGGATGTGCCACGACTTCTCGCCCTTCCTCGACCGCAACCCGGCGGTGAAGCCCGAGGCCCGCTACAAAGCGGTCGGCTACGGCAAGCCGGATGGCCTGTACGCGCTCCAGTCGCCCGACGGCATCCACTGGAAACTGATGAGCGACGCGCCCGTCCTGACCGACGGCAAGTTCGACACGCAGAACATCGCCTTCTGGGATGCCGCCCGGGGCCGGTACCGCGCCTACATCCGCGATTTCGCCAACGGCCGCCGCGACATCAAGACGGCCACCTCCGGCGATTTCCTCCACTGGTCGAAACTCGACTGGCTGCGCTATCCCGGCGCGCCCGACGAGCAGCTTTACACCAACCAGGTGCTGCCCTACTATCGCGCGCCGCACATCTACATCGGGTTCCCGGCCCGCTACGTCGACCGCGGCTGGACCGAGTGGACCCGCCGCCTGCCCGAGCAGGCCGAACGCGAGACGCGCGCCAAGGCCAGCACCCGCTTCGGCACCGCCGTCACCGACACGCTACTGATGACCAGCCGCGACGGCCGCAGCTTTAACCGCTGGAACGAGGCGTTCCTCCGCCCCGGC
>CAYOTD010000393.1:0-5247 GCA_964406685.1 uncultured Solibacteraceae bacterium
CGATCTTGCCGGAATGGGGCGGGAACTCGACGTCCTGATAGACCGGATTGCCGGCGAAGCCCGGGAGCTTGCGGTAGGTGCCGGTGCTCTCGTGGCAGACCAGGCAGTCGATGTTGTCAGGATTCTTGAAGTCGAAGGTGTCGTCCTTCCAGCCGTAGCCGATGTGGCAGGCCGTGCAGAAGGCCTGGTTCGACGAGATCGACGTGCAGAAGTTGTTGACGATGTGCTTCTTGCCCAGCACCTGATTGGTCTGAGGATTGAGGAATTCCCAATTCCAGTGCTGGGTGTGCTGGACCTGCTTGGCCGCCTCGGTATGGCACTTCAGGCAGGCGGCGGTGACTTCCTGGCCGGTCTTGAACGCCACCTGCAGTTCCTTGAACTTGCTGTGGTCGGCCGTGGACTTGGAGTCCTTCTTGACCACGGGTTTCTCCTCCGCAGGAGGCATGGTCATCTTGGGATAATCGGGGGACGGCTCGACCGACGGTGCGGCCTGCGGTACAGGGTCGGTCGCCGCGAGTGCGGTCAGGGCCGACGCACCCGCGAACAGGGTTAGGAGCAAAATGTGCTTGGCTCGCATGGTCTTTCCTTGTCTTTTCTTCAGAGCATGACTCGATGAAGATTCAACGGTGTGCGTCCGGGCGAAGGCGGCGAACCGCCTCCTCGCCCTGACGCTCCGGCATGTCGCTTAGCAACCGCCGCCGCCACCGCCGCCGCCGCCACCACCAGCGGGAGCCGCGCTGGGCATGATCATCGGCGGGGCCGGCTTGGTCGGGTCCATGATCAGGAACAGCTTCTGATCCTGGGCCACCTTGCCCATGGTCTCACCGACCAGGGGACCGAAGAAGCGGCCCATCAGGCCGGCATTCATGGTACCGACATAGGTCTTGCCATCCTGCTTCTTGTAGACGGAGATCTTGCAAGGCATGAGGATGGACAGGAAGCGAACCGAGTCTTCCTTGAGAATGGGTCCGGAATACTTCGTCGAGCATACCTCGATCATCATGACCGGCAGGACGTTGGCGCCATCGTGCTGGACGGCGCGGGCCGGGTTGCGCAGGCCGGAGATCGCCCAGCCCTTTTCCTTCAGCACCGGGCTATCGGCGATGTTGTGTTGGATACGGGCGATGGTTTCTTCGAAACCAAACGGGCTTTGCATTTCATTGAACATCAGATGGGGCATCATTAAGTAGCCCGCGATGGCCACGAACAAGACTCCCACGATGAAACCGAGGACTGCCTTCAACATGTTATTTCTCCTCAAGAGGACGTTCCCAATCGGCGGAACTCCGCGCGGCGCGCATTATCCACCAACTTCAAAAGGACATATGGACAACAGTATAAGAATCTCCTTATACGCTGCAAATAAAATTTATTAAGGACCTGCGCGTCCGGTATTCTTACTCTCGAGCCCTCCCAAAACACCACCATGACTGCCGATTTCCTAGTCGACCTCTTGCTGCAAGTCTGGCTCCCCATCGCCCTCCTGGTCGCCGCCGGCGGCCTCTGGGTGCGCTTCCGCCCCGAGTTCCCGGCCGAAACCCTGCGCATCCAGCTCAACCGCCTGGTCGTTGATGTCTTCGCTCCCCCGCTCCTGTTCGCCTTGTCCGCCCAGGCCGAGATCACGCCCCAGCTGCTCACCGTCCCCGTCATCACGGCCACCGGCATCGCGGTCAGCGGCGGTCTGCTCTACCTGTTGCTGTTCCGGTCGCGCCTGGGGGCCGCCTACGGCAAGCCCACCCGAGCCGCCATCCTCCTGGCGGGCACCTTCGGCAACGTCTTGTTCATGGGCTACCCGACCCTGACCTTCCTGTACGGCGACCACGGCGGCAGCTATGCGGCGTTCGCGGACGTGCTGGCCTCCACCCCGATCCTGTGGACGCTGGGGGTGTGGATCGCCACCCGCCTGGGACACGAGGGGGGCCACGGCCACAGCCTGTTCCGCATCGTCCTCACGCTACCGCCGGTGTGGGCCTTCCTGCTCGGCTTCGCGGTCAACTTCGCCGGCATCGAAGCGGTCCCCTTGATCAAGGCGGCCAAGCTGATGGGCCAGGCCACCATTCCGATCATGCTGTTCGCGCTCGGGCTATCCATCCCCTGGGGCAACCTGCGCCCATGTCCGCCGGTCATCGCCGCCGTGCTCAGCAAGCTGGTGGTGGCGCCCCTGGTCGTCTGGCTGCTGGCGCGCCAGGTGTTCCAGCCCCTCCACGACGCCCAGGTCGCCGCCCTGCTGGAGGTGGCCATGCCGACCATGCTGATGGCGGCCTCGTTCGCCGACCGATTCCACCTCGACGCGCGCGCCGCCGCCCTGACGGCCGCCTGGAGCAGCCTGGGCTTCCTGGTCACCCTGCCGGTCTGGATATTTCTGCTGGGCTAGTCAGAATTGCTTAAGCCGGGACCGGGACGCCTGATGCACAATGTGCCCGCCACCCGGCCCAACACCAAAGGAGACACCATGAAAGGACTATTCGCCGCTGCCCTGATCGCCCTGTTCGCCGGCAACGTCGCCTGGGCGGACTGCACCGCCGACGCCGACGCCAAGAAGCTGGCCGGCGCCGCCCGCACCAGCTTCCTGAAGAAATGCGATGCCGACAAGTCGCCGGCCACCTCCGCGAACTGCCAGGCCATGGCGGACGAGAAGAAACTCCACGGCGCCGCCCGCGGCAGCTTCATCAGGAAATGCGAAAAGGACAGCCAGGCCACCGCGCAGTCCCAGGACACCAAGGCCAAGTGCACGGCCCAGGCCGACGAGAAGAAGTTGAAGGGCGCCGCCCGCCTCAGCTTCACGCAAAAATGCATGAAGGACGCCGGGGCGAAGTAAGCTCCGGCCAGCGCCCCGCCTTGACCCCCGGGCGGGATCGCTGGCAACCTCGTCGCCGAGAGCCGATGGCGGCAACTTCGCGGCGATATAGACCCTGTCATGCGGCGCCGCCATGCTGGCCGGTGTCATCAGGGCGAAAGGGGGGTGGATCGATGCGGACGTCGACTTCCGGTTTGTTGTTCGGAGTCCTGCTGGTTGTCGTCGGGCTGCTGGCCCTCGTCCTGGCCTGGGGCGGGCACCTGCGCGATCTCGACATCCAGGCTCATGGCGGCCTGGCCACGGGCCGGGTCACCGGCAAGGCTTACAGCGCCCCGGACGACTGGGCCGTGGCCTACACCTTCGCGCTGGAGAACGGCCGCCGGTTCGCCGTCCCGTCACGCCTCGTCTCCGAGGCGCGCTGGCGCAAACTGCAGGTCGGCGACCCGATCGCCATCCACTACGCCCCGGACAACCCGGGACGCAATTTTCCCACCGGCGAGGGCGCCACGCCGCTCGCACCCGTGCTCGTCGGCTCGCTGCTCGGACTCGTGTTCGCCAGCTTAGGCACCCTGCTGATCGTGGCTAGCCGGAAAGCCGCTGCGCCCCTCCAGGCACCCGCTGACGAAGACGGCGAGGCATTCGTCTGGCGGAACCACAACGCCGCCTATGCCTGGGGATTCGCGCTGGTCGGGCTGCTGTTCGCCGCCGCCATGAGCCATGTGCTCTGGCGCGACGGCCCGCCGCCGGGCTACCCGCTCCCGGCCATCGCCGCCGCCCTGGCCCTGCTCTGGCTGTTCGCCGTCGGCCTGGCGTCGTATGCGGCCAGCCGGCCCTGCCTGACCGTCAGGCTGGCGGGCGGCACGTTGTGCGTGGTGCGCCGCTTTCCGTTCCGCCGCGAGGAACACCGCGTCGCCTGCGCCGAGGTCGTGTCGGCCCGCGTGGTGGAAGCGCGCGACGACGACGGCGATCCCTATTTCCATGCCCGGACCAGCCTCGCGGACGGCGCCGGACTCGATCTCTACGAAGGCCACGACCAAGCGCGCGCCCTGGCCGTCTGCGAACGTTTCAACCGCGCCCTGGCGGCGGCGCAGGGCGAAAAATAAAACGGCGCCCGCGGGCGCCGTGCCTGCACCAGGAGGCGGCGACTCAGTCGACCTCCTCGATCCAGGCCTGCTGGATGGCTTCGAGAATCTTCTCGCCGGAACGGTTCGGCTCATCGGCGAAGTCGGGCAATTCCATCACCCAGCGGTGCAGATCGGTGAACCGGATGAACTTCGGGTCGACATCCGGATGATGCTCGGCCAGGGCGATGGCGATGTCCAGGGTGTCGGTCCATTTCATCAGTGGCCTCCTTCCTTCACCATGTTGATGCTGTACTTCGGGATCTCAACGACCACGTCGCGATCGCCCATCAACGCCTGGCAGGACAGGCGCGAGGTCGGCTCCAGGCCCCAGGCCTTGTCGAGCAGGTCGTCCTCCATCTCGGTCGCCTCGGCCAGGCTGGCGTAGCCTTCCCGGACGACCACGTGACAGGTCGTGCAGGCACAGGACTTCTCGCAGGCGTGCTCGATCTCGATGCCGTTCTCGAGCAGGGTATCGCAGATCGAGACGCCTTTCTGCGCCTCGATCACGGCGCCATCCGGACACAGCTCGACGTGGGGCAGGACGATCAGTTGCGGCATCAGGCGGCTTCCTTCCTGCGGCTGGGCAGGGCGGCGAGGACGCCGTCCCAGAAGGCGATGCGGGCGTCGACCGCGCGCACGCCGGCCGCCTTGGCCTCCGCCAGCTTGGCCTCGTCGCCGCCGCACAAGGCCTCGAGCAGGCGCAGCGACAGGGGGGCGTGGAAATCCTCGTCGAGGTGGATGTGGCGGTTCAGGTAGAAGTGGAAGATCGGCGCCTGCGCCTCGCTGATCGACATCCGGGCCAGGAAGGCCCGGAACATGGCCGGAATCATGTGCTCGCGGCCCAGGGCCAGGGCGGCGGCGACCTCGTGGGCCTTGCCGGAATCGATGAATCCGAAGGTGGTCCGGTTGAACGCGGCCGACGGGGCCGGCACCTGGCCGGCGTCGAGGGCGGCGTGGATGCCGTCGCGGGCAACCTTGTCGACGAACGCGAGCATGCGGTCGGCGTCGGCACCCACCTCGCGCATGGCCGAGATGTAGAGCATGTAGTGGCTGGCGAAGGCACTGGCCTGGCCGGGGGCGTTCTGGTCGGTCTCTTCCTCGAGCACCAGTTCGTTGATGAAGCGCTGCACCTCGGCGTCGGGGCCGGGCGTCCAGGGCCAGCGGGCCGGGGCGACATGATGCTGCAAATACTTGATCAGCGACATGAAGTCCCAGACCGAATGGACATGGTGCTGCATGAACACGCGCAGGTCGTCGATGGTCGCCAGTGCCCCGTAGATCGGGTGGCTGTCCAGACGGGCCTGCAGGCCGTGGATGAATTCGGGT
>CAYOTD010000393.1:5257-5496 GCA_964406685.1 uncultured Solibacteraceae bacterium
ACTCATCGTTACATTCCTATCTCGTCGATCTTGTGTCCGGCCAGCGCGTGCTTCACGCTGGCATCCATGCGGCGGGCGGCGAATTCGACCGTGCCGCGGTTCAAGGCCTCGGTGGCGCGCTTGATGGCGGCCTGGTCGCTGGTCTGCAACTGGCCGGACAGATTGGTTATCAGCGCCTCGACGGCGACACGTTCGTCGGCGGCCAACAGGCCGCCGTCCTCGGCCAGCGCCGCCATGGT
>CAYOTD010000394.1:0-1603 GCA_964406685.1 uncultured Solibacteraceae bacterium
GTGGAAGAGGGTTTTCTGTCCGGGTTGCAGCCGGGCGAATCGTTCATCATCGGCGGCCGACCGGTCCGCGCCACCAGCTTCCATCACGACACGGTGTTCGTCGAGCCGGCCGCCGGCGAGCACGTCCGCACGCCGAGCTGGATGGGCGGGAAGATGTCGCTGACGGCGCAACTGGCCCAGGAGGAACGGCGCCTGCGCCGGGCACTGCGCGCCGCCTTCGAGCGCGGAGGCGAGCAGGCGTGCCGGCAAACGCTGGAGCGCGACTGGGAGGCGACGGGCGAGATCGCCCGGATCGTCGCCGGCTACGTCGAGCGGCAATGGCGGGCGGCGCCGCTGCCGGTGGACGACCCGCTTCAGATCGAGCGGGTGCGGCGCAAGCACAGCGTGCTGCTGATCGTGCACACCGTCGCCGGGCGGGCCGTCAACCGGTCATTGGCCTGGGTGGCGGGCTACCGGCTGGCGGGGAAAGGGTCGGCGGTGGCGAACTTCGACGACCACGCGTTCCTGCTGTCGCTCGATGCGCGGACGGAGCCGGACGAGGCGCGGCTGCGGGCCGCCTTCGACCCGGCAAACTGGCGCGAAGACCTCAAGACGGTGCTGGAAACCACCGAGACGCTGGGGCGGCGGTTCCGGCCGGTGGCCGAGATCGGGCAACTGCTGCCGCGCCGGACGCTGCGCGGCGCCACCACACGGCGGGCGGCTTCCTGGAACGCCAACCTGCTCTACAAGACGTTTCTCAAATACGAGCCCGATCACCCGCTGGTGCGCGAGACCGTGCGCGAGGTTATCGAAGACGAGTTGGATGCCGAGCGCGCCCTGGCCGAGGCGGCGCGGATTCACCAGACAGCCTGGGAGCGGGTCGAGCTGGAGCGCCCCTCGCCCTTCGCCCTGCCGCTGTTCGCCTTCTTCAACCGCGAGACGTTGCTGGCGCAGGACCCGGACCGGGCGGTGGACGATCTGGCCGCGGGCCTCTACGCCGAGTGGGGAAGCGGGAAACAGGCGGACAAACGATGGGAGGTGTATAGTATCTGACAGTTCAGAAGGAGGCTACTCAATGCCTTTGAGCAAGAGAGCAATCGCCGAGTTCATCGGCACGTTCTGGCTGGTATTCGGGGGATGTGGCAGTGCGGTTCTGGCGGCCGCGTTTCCCAACGTTGGTATCGGTTTCCTGGGGGTGGCACTGGCGTTCGGATTGACCGTGCTGACGATGGCTTTCGCCATCGGCCACATCTCGGGTTGCCATCTGAACCCGGCGGTTTCCGTGGGCCTGGTTGTGGGGAAGCGGTTTCCGGCGTCGGACCTGTTGCCCTATGTTGTCGCTCAGGTTGCCGGCGGGATCGCCGCGGCGGGAGTGCTGTTCGCCATTGCCAGCGGCAAAGCGGGATTCAGCCTGGCGGGCGGATTGGCCTCCAACGGCTACGCGGACCATTCGCCGGGGGGATACACGCTGATGGCCTGCGGGCTGGCGGAAGTGGTGCTCACGTGCATGTTCCTGCTGGTCATCCTGGGGGCCACGGACCGGAGGGCGCCGCAGGGATTCGCGCCCATCGCCATCGGCCTGTGCCTGACGCTGATCCACCTGATCTCGATTCCCGTGACCAAC
>CAYOTD010000394.1:1613-5496 GCA_964406685.1 uncultured Solibacteraceae bacterium
GTTTGTGGGCGGCTGGGCGCTGGAACAGCTCTGGCTGTTCTGGGTGGCGCCGATCGTGGGGGCCGCGATCGCGGGAATTGTGTACCCCGCCGTGATGGGGGAGTCGGCGGCAGAGCAGAAGACTTCGGCCGCAACGGCTCGCTGAAGAGCGCGGCGTGAGCGGGCTGTTTGAATTGGCGCCCGGCAAAGTGGCCCATCCGAGCGGGGCCCTGTGGCTTCCCGGGGAAAGGGTCGTGTTCGTAGCCGACGCGCACCTGGGTTACGGCTGGGCGCAGCGGCGGCGCGGCGAGTTGGGGCCGGTTCTGGACGGCGGCGCCCACCAGCGGCTCAGGACTCTGGCCGAGGAACTGAAACCGAAGAGCCTGATCTTCCTGGGCGATGTCGTACACGCGCCCTCGCCGTCGCCGCCCGAGCGCGCGGCGGTGGAGGAAATCCTGAAGGACCTGGCGGGACGAGTGGAGGTCGCGGTCGTGGAAGGCAATCACGACCGCGGCTTTGCCCGCGATTTCGGCCACCTGCGGCTGCAACTGCTGGAGGAATGGCGTCACGCGGGCATGGTCGCCATCCACGGCGACCGGCTGCGCGCGGCCGTTCCGCGCGGCCACATCCTGGTGTTGGGCCACATGCACCCCTCGGCGCTGATCCACGACGCGGCGGGGGCGGGGCGGCGGCTGCCGGCGTTCCTGCGCAGCCGGCGCGCCATCGTGCTGCCGGCGTTTTCCCCCTTCGCCGGAGGGATCGAAGTAAGCCGGGGAATTCCCGCCGAGCTGCGCGGGTTTCTGGGCCGGGGTCCGGTGCAGGTGGCGGTCACCACCGGCCGCCGCGTAGTGGCGCTGAAGCTGCTGGGCGGGGAGTGAGCGGGCCGCTCGCGCCGGTTCAGCTCAGCGAGATGGAGGATGCCGCGGGATCGCCGTCCGGCCTGGGCCGGCCGACCAGCCGCCTGGGGTCCAGCAGGTGCATGGGCCGGAACGCCTTCTGCGACCACTTCGAGCCGGGTTCGAACTGCACGCCCAGAAAATAGCCGATCTCACGATAGACGCAGTAGCGAATCCGGCCCAAAAGCTCGCCTTTGGCGTGGCCGATCCAAAGCGTGGTTTCCAGCGGGATCGGGGCGTCGAGTTGAAGGCAAGCGCCGGACAGCGAAATGTCCTCGAGGTTGGCAACAGCCCGCCGCGTCCGGCCGCTCTTATCCTTCCACCGGACATCAACGAGGTCGGCGCACAGCATCCGGGGTTCGATACGCCTTTCGTGCATATGCCCAACTATCGACCTGTCGGCGTCCAAGGATTAGACGCCCGGGCGGCTCGATTTTCCCCTATGTCCTTTTAGGTCGTGCTCCTAAGCCCAGTTCCCCGTGATGCCCTCTTAACACTCTACACCCGGGACCGCATAGGGCGGAAGACCGAGTCCGCCACTTACGTACAATGGATAACTGGGACCGCGAATGGGAAACTTCTTGGAGCGGCAAGCCCTGGTCCGGCAGCGGGACCAGTGGCGGCGCGAGGGCAGGACCGTCGTCTTCACCAACGGGTGTTACGACCTGCTGCATCCGGGTCATCTGCGCCTGCTGGAGCAGGCGCGGTCGCTTGGGGACCGGCTGATCCTGGCGTTGAATTCCGATGCCAGCGTCGGGCGGTTGAAGGGGCCGTCGCGCCCCCTGATCGCGGAAGCGGACCGCGTGGCCCTGGCCGGGGCGCTGGAGAGCGTCGACGCGGTGACGGTGTTCGGCGAGGATACCCCGCGGGAGTTGATCGCGGCGGTGCTGCCGGATGTCCTGGTCAAGGGCGCCGATTGGGCGCACTGGATCGCCGGCCGCGAAGAAGTGGAGGCCGCCGGAGGGAAGGTGATGGCGTTGCCGCTGGAGCCCGGCTACTCCACCACCGGCATCGTGGAAGAGATATTGAAGCGACAGCCTTGACTCACCCGGCCATCGGCGAACTGCTTCAGGACCTGGGCCGCCACGCGGCGTTCCAGGAACTGGTGCGCGGGCTGCGGCGGACGCCCGGCCGGTATTCCCTCAGCGGCCTGGCGCCCACCGCCAAGGCGGTCTACCTGGCGCTGCTGGGGCAGGCGGTCGAACGGCCGGTGGTGGTGGTTACCGATAGCGGAAAACGCGCCGAGGCGCTGTTCGAGCCGCTGTCGGCGATTTTCCATCTGCTGGGCACGGGAAGCGCGCGGCCCTTGCTGGTTCCCGCCCTCGACGTGCTGCCGTTCCAAAGACTGTCGCCGCACTCCGAGATCAGCGCGCAGCGCGCGGTGGCGCTGTGGCGGCTGGCCAACGGGCGGGCGTCGCTGGTGGCGGCGCCGGTACAGAGCCTTCTGCTGAAGCTCGAGCAGCCGTCCTTCTACCGGCAGTTGGCCTTGCACCTCCGCGTCCGCGACGAGATCCCGATGGAGGACCTGCTGGCGCACCTGGAGAGCATCGGCTACGAGCGCCGCGAGCCGGTGGAGATGGTGGGCGAATACTCGGTGCGCGGCGGCATCCTGGATATCTACCCGGCCGAGGCGCCCGCGCCGGTGCGCATCGAGATGTTCGGCGATTCGATCGAATCGATGCGCCGGTTCGAGGTGGAAAGCCAGCGGTCGGTGCTGAAGGTGGAGGACGCCCTCGTACTCCCGCTGGTCGAGCATCCGCGTTCCCGGACGCTGATGACGCGGCTGGCGGAGCTGGCCGGCCGGGGCGAGGCGCCGGACCCCGGCCAGCCGTTCGCCGGCTGGGAGCATCTGGTGGGGCTGGTCCGCGCGCGCCAGACCGCGCTGGTGAACCTGCTGGAGGATCCCGTGGTGGTGCTGGACGAACCCGAACAGATCGCCGCCGCCACCGGCCGGCTCTGGGAGCGGTTCGAGGAGCACCGCTCCGAGATGCTCTGCCCGCCGGAGAAAGCCTACTTCCGCGAGGCCGAATTCGGCGGCGCCCCCGTGGTCGAACTGCGCGAGCTGGCCGTGGGGGGTGACTCTTCCGAGACCTTCCACATCGCCAGCCGGCCTTCCATGGCGTTTCACGGAAACATGAGCGTGGCGGTGGCCGAGGCGCGCAACCTGGTCGAGAGGGGCGAGCGGGTCGCCTTCTTCGCGGCCTCCCACGGCGAGATGGAACGCCTCGCCGACGTGCTGGCCGAGTACTCGGTCCCGTTTCAGCTTGGACTCGACCCGGCCGAACCCACCCCCCAGTACCTGGCGGAACGCTCCTACCTGGCGGGCGCGACCGCCAGCACGTTCCTGATCAAGGGCGGCGTCCGCCGCGGCGCCGCCTTCCCGGAGACCGGCCTGCCGGTATGCGGCTTCGACGACCTGCTCGACGCCTCCGACCTGGTGGCGCGCCCGGCCGAGGCGAAGACCCGGCTGGCCGCTTTCACCACCGACCTGGCCGACTTGAAACCGGGCGACTACGACGTCCACCTGACCCACGGGGTGGGCCGATTCTCCGGCGTGCGCGAGTTGGGCGAGGGCGAGCAGAAGGGCGACTTCATGCTGCTGGAGTACGCCGGCGAGGCCCGCCTTTACGTGCCGCTGACGCGCCTGGACCTGGTGCAGAGGTACCGCGGCGCGGGCGACGGGGCGCCCTCGCTCGACAAGCTGGGCGGAGCCACCTGGGCGCGCACCAAGAGCCGCGTCAAGGCGAAGATGCGCGACATGGCGGAGGAACTGCTCAAGCTCTACGCCGAGCGCAAGCTGGCCGAGGGCTTCGCCTACTCGCCCGATTCCAACTGGCAGCGTGAATTCGAGGATGCCTTCGAGTTCGCCGAAACCAAGGACCAGGTGACTGCCATCCGCGAAATCAAGCGGGACATGGAAAACCAGCAGCCGATGGACCGCCTGCTGTGCGGCGACGTCGGTTTCGGCAAGACCGAGGTGGCCATGCGCGCCGCCTTCAAGGCGCTGG
>CAYOTD010000395.1:0-4811 GCA_964406685.1 uncultured Solibacteraceae bacterium
GCCGCATTCGCGAACAGATCGAGGAAGTGATCGGCCTCGACGCCTCCGACGCGGGAGAGAGAAGGCGATCTCGCCCAGCGTCTGCGGCAGGGACCGCCGGTGACCATCTCCGAACCGCTCAGCGGGGTGTCGTCGGGCAGTAAGATTGTCCGGACCGCGTTTCCCGGCAACAAGATCCCGGCGAACCGCATCAATCCCCTGGCGGCGAAGTACATGTCCTACTACCCGCTTCCCAACCGGGCGTCGAACCCCAACTCCAGTCACGAAGACAACTATCTGGGGTATAACCAATCCAAGTCGGGCGCCAACCGCTTCACGGGCCGCCTGGACCAGAACTGGAACTCGAAGCAGAACACCCAGTTCTCGATCACGCAATACGCAACTCACAGTGAGGGTTCCCCGTGGTTCTCCGCGTTGCAGACGGTGGGCTACAAAGAGACAACCGCCTGGACGATGGGGATGACCCACACCTGGACGCTGAGTCCGACTACGTTGCTCACCGCGCGGCTCGGCAACGTGCGCGACGTCCGTGTCGACAACTCAATCGTCGCTGTCGATGCCAGTTCGTGGGGGTTCTCCCAGGAGACTCTCCGGCTGTTGGGGACCGCCTATCAGCGGGTGCCGACGCTGGATACCGGCGACAGCGCGCTGAAGGCTCTCGGCGGAGGACAGGTCTCGGAAACGCGCGAGACATCGTATGTGGCGTCGGTTGCGGCGCAGAAGCTGATGGGAAAACATACGCTGAAGGCGGGATACGAGCATCGCCGTTACTACGCCAACATTCCTTCTGGAGGAACCGTATCGCTGAGGTCGGGCGTGGCCGCCACCTCACAGTCCTACCCCACTTCGGACAACTCGGGCTCGGAGCTGGCAAGTTGGTTACTTGGGATTCCGCTGGGCGGCGGCGGCTCGCAGTTTGCCGGTCCCGCGCTGCTTCAGCCTTTCCATGCCGCGTATGTCCAGGACGACATCAAGCTGTCTTCGAAACTGACGGTGAACCTGGGCGTGCGCTGGGAGATTGAGGCTCCCATGACGGAGCGGTTCGACCGCATGTTCGCCTTCGATGAGGACTACAAATGGGATATCAGCCCCAGGGCGGATTGGTCCTGGAGCAACGTTCTCAACCAAGCCGGTTTGAGCTCCAGCGGCCTGCCGACGCCGGCCTGGATCGGCCGGGGCCTTTACGGCCGCATCTCGGTGGCGGGCACGCCGGAGTATGCGGGACGCAGCCAGAGGGTCGTCAGACCCGACCGGTTCTCACCGCGATTCGGCGTGGCCTGGCAGTTCCTGCCGCGCACCGTTCTCCGCGGCGGATACGGCATCAACTACCTGACGATTACGGGAGACACCAACGTCGTCGGCTCGGCCTGGAGCGGCAGCATGGCCGATACGGCCTCTTTCGTCGGCTCCTTGGACGGCGGGCTCACCTACCCGGCCAATTTCAGCGATCCATTCCCGAATGGCGCCGGCTACACGAAAGCCATCCACTCTACAAGCGGGCTGAACAGCCAACTGCTCGGCCAGACGCTCAGCCCGGAGATGATGAACTACAACCCGGGCTACGAGCACGTGGTTCATCTGGGCTTCCAGAGGGAGATCGGTTCGGGGCAGAACGCGTGGGTCCTCGAACTCGCCTATAGCGGCAACTTCGGCCGGAACCTGGCTTTTTCCGGCTGGGGCTGGCACATCCTCGAAAACGCCTACAACGTCCTCGGCCCGGCGGGAACCAAGCTGTACACCATGGTCGACAACCCGTTCTACGGGATTCTGCCGTCAAACACGGCCCGCGGCGCGGCGCAGGTGCGCTTCGGATCGCTCTACACGAGGAATCCGCTGTATTCGGATATCTGGACGATCGGCAACGGGGTCGGCTCCTCGAACTACAACGCCGGCTATCTCCAGGTGGAGCACCGTTTCGCGCGCGGATTCGGCTTCATGGCGAACTACACCATCAGCAAGCTGCTGAACGACTGCGGCTCGCTGGACGGCCAGCAAGCATCGGGACGCCAGATCGACGGCGTACCGCAATCCGGACTGCCGATCAGCGACATCTACGCCATCGCCAAGAGCGATATCTCGCAGAAACTGGTGTTGAACTTCTCCGTCGACCTCCCCGTGGGACGGGGGAAGCGGCTTCTGGGCAGTCCGGTGGGCCTGGCCGCCAAGACGCTCGACCACGCCATTGGCGGCTGGCGGCTGGCAGGCATGAGCACGATGCGCACCGGCTTCCCCATCACGCCTCAGCAAGCGCGCGCCTCGTCCAGTTCGAAGAATGGCGGCTGGTGGATCATCAACCAGGGCAAGGCCTCGCGTTTGCGGATGACCGGGGTGGCGTACAACAACAACGTTTCCGGCCACACGGCGTTGCAGGGCGCGGCCGGCTTCACACCGTACATCAACGTCAACGCGTTCCGTTACGTGTCGGGGCTCGAGATCGGCGACCAGCCGGCTACTCTGCCCGACATGCGGATGCCGTCCTTCAGCCAGTGGGACGTGGCGATCCTGAAGGACATCCGGCTGCGCCCGGAGTCCGCCGTTTTGCAGATCCGGTGTGAAGCGGTCAATATCCTGAACCACATGAATGCCGGCGAACCGGTTCAGGACTTCAGCAAGAGTAACTTCGGCTACATCACCAGCCAGTCCGGAAGTCCGCGGTACCTGATGCTGGCCGTGAAGCTGACGTTCTAGCGCAGCGCGCCGAAAACAGGGACCGAAATCAGGGACAGTAACCAATTTCCCCTTTTTGAAAACGGGGAAATTGGTTACTGTCCCTATTTTGTCCCTATTTTAGGAGTCTGCGGATGGCGGATTCCAGTGTCTTGAGATCGGTTTCGCCGATGAAGGCCTGGACCTTGCGGCCGGAGCGGTCGAAGAGGAGGAGCGCCGGGAGGGCGCCGCTCCATTTCGGGTCCACCTGGGTGATGAAGGCGTCGTCGTTCTTCACACGCTTCAGATACGCGGAACCCTGGACGCCCGCTTGTCGCAGGAACCGGCTTGCCGCCGCTTCGTCTTCCGGCTCGTCCGCCGAAACCGTGACGAGTTGAAACCCTTTGGCCCGGAGGCTCCGGTCCAGCTTTGCCAGCGCCGGCATCTCCGTCCGGCAGGGCTCGCACCAGGTGGCCCAGAAGTTGACCAGCAGGACCTTTCCCTTGGAAGCGGCGACGAGTTTGCTGTAGACGCCCTCGTCCAGCGGCAGAAGCCGCTGCTGGGCGGCCAGGCCCATCGCCCCCGCGGCAACCACGATTAGCAGGCGCCGCACGGCTATCGTTTGGCCCTCTTGATGGTGCAGCCGAAGGCCTTGGTTTCGGCCTTCCCGACCGCCTTGCCGGCCAGGATCGAATCCAGCGCGGCGCGCAGGCCCTGGAACTGGATGCGGGCGACATTCTGCGAATCGTCGATGCTGCCGTGGTAGAGAACGTTGCCGGCCGCGTCGATGACGAAGGTCTCCGGAGTGACCTGGGCGCCCAACTGGTCGGCCACGGCGCTGTTCTCGTCTTTGTAAACCGTGAACTCGAAGCCGGAGCTTTTGGCGTGCGCCGCCACTTCGGAGGCCGGTTCGGTGGTGTTCGAGTTGATGGCGACGAACTTGACCCCCCGGGCGGAGTAATCCCGGTACAGGGCATTCATCCGCTCGTTGTAAGCGTTCGAGACCGGGCACTTGGTGGCGAGGAAGAGAATGACCGTGGTGCCGCCCTTCAGAGCGGCGAAGTCCACCGCGTTTCCGCCCGTATCGGTCAGCTTGAAATCGGGTATCTTGGCCCCTACGGTGACAGCAGCCGGCAACCATCCGGCGGCAAAAAGGACACAAAGTCCCAGACAGATCAGGTTTCGCATCGTGTTTCCCTCTGCTTGGAGCCGGAATCCCAGTACCGGCTACTTCTTGGCTTCCAGTTTCAGGTTAATGACGGCCTTGGTCCGCGAATCGAAGGCGCTGAGGCGCTTCACCGGGCTGGAAAGACCGCCATGCTCGGCCTTGAGCTCAAAATCCACGTTGGCGCTGATTCCGCGGAACAGGTAGTTGCCGTCCTGCTGGGTGATGAAGGAGCGCACCTGGAGCGTCTTGGTGTTCTTCAACTGAACCACGGCGCCTTCCACAATCCCGTCGTTGGCGTCCCGGACCACTCCCTGCACGGAGCGGGTGCCGGGCTCCTCGTCCTTCTTCTTGTCGGCGGAAACGGCCAGACTTGCGGCGAGGACGGCCAGCAGAACCGGGGCAAGAACCGAGCGTAACATCGTGTCAACCCTCATCTAGGAGACGCGCGAGACCGTCACTTGGACTCAGGTTCCAGGCGGAAGAAAATCTCCGTCCTTCCTTCGCCTTCCACGGAGACCTCTTTGGTCTCGGACCTGTACCCGGCGGCCCGCACGCTCACAGTATATCGCATGGGGGCGGGGGGAACGCGTACGGCAAACTCGCCACGCGCGTCACTGAAAAGCTTGATACGTTTAAACTTCGCGGGCGGCTTCCCGCCCGGCGCGGCATCCAGGAGCAGTTCCGCCCCGGGGAGGGAAAAACCGGAGTCGCGAAAGACAGTGCCGGCGATCACGGCGAAGGTCTCTGTCTTCCTTTCTTTGGCGGCGGGCGCTGCATACAGCCCGCCGCAGAGCAACAACGCTAGCGCCGACCGCAGGCCGCCCACTCTACTTCCACTCGTCCTCTTCCTCTTCTTCTTCCTCATCGTCGAAGTCGAGATCCTCTTCGTCCTCATCCTCCTCCTCTTCGTCGGCGGGCTCGATCTCCAGCGGGTCCAGACCCGTGACGACGAGGTTGGCGCCGCACTCCTCACAGATGAGAGGATCGCCTTCGTCCA
>CAYOTD010000395.1:4821-5465 GCA_964406685.1 uncultured Solibacteraceae bacterium
GACGTCGATGGGAGCGTCGCAGAGCGGGCAGTTTACCATGTCCGTGTCTCCTGAATTACTTCGCCAATTCGTTTGTAGCCGAAACCATGGCCGGATTGCAACGGGAAACGACGTACGGCGGAGGGCGTTTGTTACCCTGGGAGCGCACAGGCCGGGGAAGAGGCGGCGGGCGCGCTGATGGCAAACGTTTGCGATGAGTCGCCGCACACCGTCCTGTCCTTTGCAATGCGCTTTCCTTCGATGCGAGTTGACATTCGGGACCTGGATCGAGATAATGCAGGAAACGTTTGCAGTCATGGCCGTCACCATCAAAGACGTGGCCCGCCAGGCGGGAGTCGATGTCTCCACCGTCTCCCGGGCGCTGAACGACAGCTACGGAGTCAACAAGGATACCCGCAAGAAGATCCTGGGGGTGGCGCAGCGGCTCAACTACCGGCCCAATCGCGTGGCGCGCGGGCTGGTCACCGGCCAGACCCACACCCTCGGGCTGATTGTCAGCGACATCCGCAACCCGTTCTTCGCCGAAGTGGCCCGCGGAGCGCAAGACGCGGCCAACCGCGCGGGCTGCGACCTGATCCTGTGCAACGCGGACCTGGACCCGGCCGCGCAACTCCACTACGTCCGCTCCCTGCTGAGCAAGCGCG
>CAYOTD010000396.1:0-5465 GCA_964406685.1 uncultured Solibacteraceae bacterium
CTCGGCGCGCCAAGCGAGGGACGGCGGGTCCTGCTTGTAGTAGGCCGAGGTGCGGGCGTAGAGATCCCAGCAAAGGTAGTCGAAACGGTCCCGCGCGGCCATTGCGGCGACCTCGTCGAGCGACTTCTTCTCCAGGAAGTGAAAGCCCACGACCACGTCGGCCACCTGCACGCCGGTGTTGTCGATGTAGTTCTGGACCTCGACGGCGCGGCCTCGGGCGCGCAACATGCGCACAAAGGTGTCACCGAGGACGGCGTTGCGCAGATGGCCGATGTGCGCTGCCTTGTTCGGATTGATGTTGGTGTGCTCGACGATGATCTTCTCGCCCGCGCCCGGACCGTCCTCCCCGGGGGCACCTTCGAGCAGCATACGGCCGTAGTAGCCCCGGTCGAAGCGGACGTTGAGGTAGCCGTTTCCGGCCGGCTCCAGTACCGCCACGCCCTCGATGGGACCGAGCGAGGCGGCCAGTTCCTGGGCGATAGCCCGCGGGGGCTTCCTCAACTGGCGGGCAAGTTGAAAGGCGATGGGCAGAGCCAGTTCGCCGAAGTCCGGCCGTTTGGGCTGCTCCACGCCGACGGCGGCTGCGACCTGGTACTTCTGGGCGACGTGCGCGGACACCACCGCCTGGAGCCGTTTTTCAAGTAGATGGAACACAGAATCATGAGTATAGCAGGCGGGCGCCGGGTGAATCCGTTTGCGTTTCCGCTGCGTCCAAACCGATAAGGGAGGTTATAATGGGCGGTAGAGACGCTGCCATGCGGGTGATGGGGGTGGCATTTCTGGCCACGGCGCTGGTTTTGTCGGCCGGCACGCCCCTGGAGCAGGCACGCGCCCTCTACAACCATACGGACTACGACGCCGCCCTCAAGTTACTGTCCTCCCTGGAGATAAAGAACGGACCGGAGTGGGAGCTGATCGGCAAGAGCCACTACATGAAGGGCGATTTCAAACGCGCCGGTGAAGCCTTCCAGAAGGCGGTGGTGGCAGACCCGGGCCGGTCGGAGTACCATCTCTGGCTGGGCCGGGCCCTGGGCCGGCGTGCCGAAACCTCCAGCCCGTTCACCGCGCCGGGGCTGGCTTCCAGGGCCCGACGGAGCTTCGAGAAGGCGGTGGAGGTGAATCCCCGCAACGTCGAGGCCATCGCCGATCTGTTCGAGTACTACATGGAAGCTCCTGGATTCCTGGGCGGCGGGTTGGACAAGGCCGCGGCGCTGGCGCAGCGGGTACGCGATCTGGAGCCGTCGGAATACTGCCTGTTGCAGGCGCGGCTGGCGGAGAAACGAAAGGAATGGGCCACCGCCGAACAGCACCTGCGCCGCGCCATCGACCTAGCCCCGAAGCAGGCCGGCCGGGCGGTGGACCTGGCCAAGTTCCTGGCGCGGCAGGGACGGCACAAGGAGAGCGACGCCGCGTTTCAGCAGGCGGCCCGCATCGCGCCCAGCAAGCCGAGCATCCTGTTCGAACGCGCCAACACCTACGTCAAGGCCAAGCGCAATCTGGATGAGGCGCGTGCCCTCCTGAAGCAGTACCTGGCGTCCGAGCTGACGCCGAACGACCCGCCGCGGGAAGAAGCCGAGAAGCTGTTGAAACAGGTCGGGGGCTGACGGCCTCATGCATCTGGGCGAAGCGCTTCGCTTCAGCATCCAAGCCCTGCGCGCCAATAAGGTCCGCACGCTGTTGACCGCGCTAGGGCTGGTAATCGGCAACGCCTCCGTCATCCTGGTGGTCACCATCTCGCTGACCAGCCGTGATTACATTCTGGAGCAGATCCGCGGCATCGGCTCGAACCTGATCTCGGCGTATTACGAGGCTGGGTCGCTGACCTCGGCCAACGTCGAGGCCGACTTCGTGAAGATGGCTGACGTCGAGGCTGTTCGCCAGCATCTGGGCGACCGCATCGTAGCCGCCACCGGGGTCATCACCAACTACGACCGCATGATGATCGACGGGCGGGAGACCGACGTGGCGGTAATCGGCTCGGACGACCAGTACCCGCGGGTGCGCAACCTGGTGATCCTGGCCGGGAGGTTCATGGACCCCACCGACGTGGCACTGCGCAACAAGGTCGCCATGCTCACCGAGCGGCTGGCCCGGCGGTTGTACGGCAGCCAGCAGGCGGCCATCGGGCAGATTCTCAAGGTCCACGGGTTGCAGTTCACCGTGATTGGCACGTTCAAGGAGAAGACCGAGACCTTCGGATTGTCGGAACTATCCAGCGAGACGCTGCTGATCCCGGTCACCGTCATCCGCTATTTCGCGCAGTCCGAGCGCGTCGACCCGATGTACGTGCAGGTGCGGCGCAGCGACGATGTGGAAGCGGTGGCGCGGCAAGTGACTTCGATCCTGGAGGGGCGGCACCGGCCGGGGGCGCGCTATCGTGTGCAGACGCTCACCGCGATCCTGGAGACGGCCAGCCAGATCGCCATGGTGCTGACCCTGGTGCTGATCCTGGTTTCGGCCATCGCGCTCATCATCTCGGGGATCGGTATCATGAACATCATGCTGGTCACCGTGACCGAGCGCACGCGCGAGATCGGCATCCGCATGAGCATCGGCGCGGCCCGCCGCGAGATCCTTCGGCAGTTCCTTCTGGAAGCGGTGATGATCAGCATAGGAGGCGGACTGGCAGGCATTCTGTTGGGTATCTCCGGTCCCCTGGCCGTGCGTTTTCTCGCTCCCGGCTTCGACATTCCGATCTCGACCGTCTCCATCCTGGTGGCCTTCGCCGTCTCCTTCCTGGTGGGCCTGGTGTTCGGCATCTTGCCCGCCAACCGCGCCGCCCGTCTGAATCCGACGGAAGCACTAAGATACGAGTAGCGCTCTTTCGCGCTTCAACTTACTTCGGAGGTTCCCATGCGGTTTCTGGTCTGGTTCGTCGCGCCCGCGGCGTTGCTGGCGGCGGAAGTGCGGACGATGACGCTGGCCGAGGCGGTGCGCGCCGCCCTGGCACAGAACCCCGAGATCGTCCTGGCACGGCTGGAGGAGCAGCAGTCCGCGCTCGCCGTCCGCGTTGCCCGCGATCCGTTCGTTCCCAAAGTGTCGGTGGGCAGCGGCCTGGCTTACAGCAGCGGTTTTCCCATGAGCATTGAAGGCTCGTCGCCCTCGATCTTCGAGGCCCGAGCCATCAGCTCCATCTACAACGCCCAGCAGAAATTCCAGGTGGCCCAGGCGCGCGAGAACCAGCGCGGGGCGGCGCTCGACGCGCAGGCGCGCAGGGAGCAGGTCGCCTGGAGAACCGCTTCGCTGTTCCTCGAAGCGGACCGGCTGGCCCGCGTGCTGCAAGCCGCACGGCAGGAGACGCGGAGCCTGGAGCGGGTGGTTGACGCCGTAGCGGCGCGGGTCCGCGACGGGCGCGAGTTGCCGCTCGAAGAGCGCCGCGCCCGGCTCGATGTCGCCAAATCGCGGCAGCGCGTCGAAGCGTTGGAGGCCGATACCGAGTTCGCCGAGCGGTCCCTTGCCTCGGCGCTGGGGTTGCCCGACGATTCGCGCGTGAAGGCGGCGGGGGAGCGCACCGCGCCCGCCGTGCCCCAGACCGAGGAGGCCGCGGCGGATTTGGCCCTCCAGGACAACCGCGAGGTGCGGCGCCTGGAATCGGCGCTGCTGGCCAAGCAGCTTGAAGCGCGATCGCACCGCGCCGCGCGGCTGCCCTCGGTGGACCTGGTGGCGCAGTACGCCCTGTTCGCCAAGTTCAACAACTACGAGGACTACTTCCGCAAGTTCCAGCGCCACAACGGGCAGCTTGGGGTGTCGTTCGTGGTTCCACTGGCTACCGGTCCGGCGGTGGCCGCGCGCACAGCGGCCGCCGAAGCCGAGGTCACGCGCCTGAAGACGGAGGTCAACCGCGCCCGCAACCGCATCGCCCTCGACGCCCGCCGCGCCCACCAGGATCTCCGCAAAGCGTCGGCAGCGGCGGAGATCGCCCGCCAGGATCTGGAACTGGAGCGCGAAGCCGTCTCCATCCTGCTGGCCCAGTTCGCCGAGGGGCGCACCCCCTTGCGGCAGGTCGAGCAGGGCCGCCGGGCCGAGCAGGAGAAGTGGATCGCTCTGCTGGACGCGCAGTTCACCGTCGAGAAGGCGCGCCTGGAGCTGCTGCGCACCACCGGTGGGCTGATGGCGGCGCTTCAATGAGGAAACTCGGCTTCCCCAGGAGCACCGTCATGCGAGGCCCGGAATGCAGTCGCAGAGGTTTCGTCGGTTCTGTGTGGGTGGCGCCGTTTGCGGCCGCCGGCCAATCGAGGAGCGAAGCCGCGCCGCCGCTGTTTGTGACTCCCAACGAGTTCGAAGGCACCGACGTCGAGCGAATCAACCGCGCCATCGAGGCCGCGGCATCGGCCGGTTGCCGCGTAGTGATTCCGCGCGCCAACATCACCGGCGGGCGGAGAAGAGAAACCTGGCTGCTGGATTCCGCCATCCTGCTCCGCAATCGCACCACTCTGGAACTAGACAATTGCCGGTTGAAACTCTCCGACCGCTGCCGCGACAACTTCATGCGAAGCTCCAACTGGGACTTGGTGCGCGAGAACGTCCAGCCTATGCAGGACATCCACATCCGCGGCATCGGCACCGCCGTGTTGGAGGGCGCCGACCACCCCCGCGCCACCGGCGATAGCGCCAAGAGGCTCGGCGAGAAAACCTACGGAACCGACGCCGGCGTCGCCGGTGAGAGGCAGACCGGCGATTGGCGGAACTTCGGCATCTTCCTGGCCTCGGTCGAGCGCTTCCGCATCGAGAACATCACGATAAAGGACTCCCACTGTTGGGCGGTTACGCTGGAGCGATGCGCCCACGGAATCCTGCGGGACCTCGCTTTCGATTCCAGCGGATATAGGACGATCGACGGCGTGCGCCGGACGATCCTCAACCAGGACGGCATCGACCTCCGCCTGGGTTGCCACGACATACTCATCGAGAACATCACCGGCCAAACCGGCGACGACCTGATCGCGCTGACGGCCATTCCGCGCTCCGGCAAACCGGCGGGAGCAACGGATGACATTCGGCACGTCATCATGAGGAACATCAAAGGTTACTGTCGTGGCGGTCATCACATAGTGCGGTTGCTCAACACTTCCGGCGTCCGCATGTACGACGTCCTGCTCGACGGCCTGATCGACACGTCCCCGGTTGACATGCGGTGCAGGGCCGCAGTGAAGATCGGCGATACCGCTTACGGCGGCGGGATCGCGCCGCTGGGCGACACGCGGCGCATCATCATCAACAATGTCATCAGCAGAGCAACGCACACGATCCTGATCGGCGGCTCCCTGTGCGACTCGATCATAAGCAACATCGTTCGCATCGCACCCGACGGCGACGCGGTGACGATCGCGTCGGGACCGCGGCATGTGCGGAACGTGACAATCAGCAATGTCCAAGTGGTGCAGGAGTGACTCCCGTGACGGTTCGCAACACTGCCCGCTTGTGATCACAGCTACCGGAGAATGCCAAGAACTTGCGAATATTCA
>CAYOTD010000397.1:0-5448 GCA_964406685.1 uncultured Solibacteraceae bacterium
CGCATGTCGGCGATGGTCCGGTCCAGTTCGGTACGCGTGGAAGCCACCTGGAGTTTCACGTCGCCGACGTCGCTCTTCACCACGCCCACCTCGGATCCGATGTCGGACAGCCGCGCCTTGGCCTGCTCGGTGGAATCCCGCAGGCGGCTTACCTCCGCGGCCAACTCCTTCTGTTTCGCCTCGTGGTTGACCGTCGCCTTGGTGACCAGCGCTTCCGCCTGCCGGCGGGCCGTCATGCGGGCTTGGTTGACGCTTTTCTGCGTCTGTTCCCGGCTGGTGACCAGCTCGGCCTTGAGCTCATCGAAGCTCTGGCGCAACCGCGTCTCCGATGTGGCGATGGACTGCCGGACGGCGCCCATGTCGTTGCGCAGGTTGTTGATATCCACCCGCGCATTGGCCAGTTGCATATGCTGGTAGATAACACCGGCCGCCGTCCCCATTACTACCAGGCACAGGACCGTGACAGCCGACAGAATCGAACGCCGGGACAGATCGATGACTTTCTCGTCCGCCTCGTTTTTCTCCTCGCTCCTCATACCCGTTACCTCCGCCCAGGATGAGGCAACCGGCGTACCAGCACGCAAGCGATTCAGGTCAGGCGAGTTACCAATTTTGGAAACGGAATTCGGCCCGCAACTCCGGTAAGAATTACCGGTGACGCCCAGGTGACGACGGAATTACTTCCGTCCGGGGGTGATCTCGTCCAGCACCGGGGCGGCCTCATAGATCTTCTTGAGAGCCTCCACAATGCCCGCCGAGTGAACCGACACAGCGCGCGACTGCTCGTCCGAGTAGAGGTAGTCGGCGGTCAGGCTCTGGATATTTCCGTCAAAGATGATACCGACCAGCTCGCCGGCGCGGTTGATTACGGGGCTGCCGGAATTCCCGCCGATGATGTCGGCCGTGCAGACGAAGTTGAACGGCGTCTTCAGGTTCAGGCGGTTCTTGCGGTTGACCCAGCTCTTGGGAAGGTCAAACGGCTCCTTGTAGCCGTGGTCGGCGGCGCGGGCGAACGTCCCGCCGATCTCGGTCGCCCACGGCACGGCGACGCCGTCTTCCTGGTAGCCCTTGACCACGCCGAACGACAGCCGGAGGGTGAAGGTGGCGTCGGGATAGACGCCGGAGCCGAGCGCGGCAAAGCGCGCCCGGGCGATCTTCCCGTAGGCCTGCCGGCGCGGTTCGTCGACCTTCTCGTCATAGATGGCGCGTACCTTGCGCGCCCGGGGATCGACCATCCGGGCCAGGGCGATCATCGGATCGCCGGATGCCTCGATGGCGGCCGCGCCACCGTCGAACAGCTTCTTCCGAACGGCGATGTCCTTCAGTCTGGTGCCGCGGACCAGTTCCTCCGCCCGCCGCCGCGGCGACTTGCCGGCCAGCACCTGGCGGACCAGGTCGCTGTCCGCGCCGAAGGTCTCCACCATCAGCCCCAGGGAGTTGGCCAGCTTGGCCGTGTCCAGGTCCTCGTAGATCGGCGCCTCGGAGAACAGGGATTGCTTGAGAGACTCCAGGCCCGCCTCGCCATACTCCTTCAGCCGTTCGGCGTTGGGTTTGGGGAGTTCCGCGGCCAGCCGGACCAGGTCGCGCGCGATATGAAACAGGTCGGTGTTGAAACCGAAGCCGCGCTCCAACAGGTAGTGCTCCTCGTAGATCGTTCCATACGTGTCGACGGTGGCGGCAATCTGATCCCAGGCGTCGCCGAATTCGCGCTTCCACTCGGGGTTACTCTCGACGGCGGTGCGCAACGTCTTCTCTTCCGCTACCTTGGCGGCGAACAGCGTTGGATCCTGCAACCCTTCGATCAGACCGATGTAAGCCTTGCGGGAATTCTGAATCCCGAACAGCTCGTCGGCAGCCCGGCGGGCGTTTTCCGCACTGCGGTCGGCGAAGGTCTTCAGCATCACCTCGCGACGCCGCAAGATGTTCAGTACGAAAGGGAGATAGCGGTCGCGCGTAATCTGCACCTGGCGGACGGTTTGCAGCCGGCTGGTCCTTCCGGGATGGCCGCTTACGAAGACCAGTTCGCCGTCGCCGGCCCCGTTCTCGCTCCACTTGAGAAAATGCTGCGGTTTGACCGGCTTGTCGTTGTCGTAGACGCGGAAGAAGGTGATGTCGAGGTCGTAGCGCGGATACTCGAAATTGTCCGGGTCGCCGCCGAAAAAGGCGATGGCCTTCTCGGGCGCGAACACCAGCCGGACGTCGGTGTACCGCTTGTACCGGTAGAGGTGGTACTGACCGCCGTTGTACAGCGTCACCACGTCGCTGCGCAGACCCGTCTTATCGAGGGATTCCTTCTCGATGGTGTTGGTCACCGCGCGCCGCGCCTTCTGTGCGGCGGTGGAATCCATTTCCGGCTTCACCGCGCCGTTGACCCGCGCGGTGACGTCCTCGATCTCCATCAGGACATTCAGCTCGAGGTCGACGCACTTGCGCTCGTCGGCGCGGCTCTTGGCCAGGAAGCCCATGTTCAGGTAGTCCGTCTCACGAGTGCTGATCTTGGCCAGGCAGTCCGCGGCCACGTGGTGATTGGTCATCACCAGCCCTTCAGCGGAGACGAACGAGCCGGAGCCGCCGCTGTTGAAGCGGACCGAGGATTTTTGGATGTGCTCCAGCCAGGCGGGCGACGGCTCGAACCCGTACTTCGCCTGAAGCTGCTGAGCGGGAGGATTGTTGAACAGCCACATGCCCTCGTCGGCGTAAGCGGCGGCGGCCAGAATCAGACTCAACAGAGTCGCAAAGCGCGCGGTAAGCGATTTCATAGACGGCTCAAAGCCCTATTGTAACCTTCGCGGCAAGGTAGAATGGCGGAAAGAGGTGCCTGTTACTCCCTGTGATGCGCGGACCGCTGCCCGTCCCCCGGCATCTTTGCGGGTGAACTTCGCCGCTACCTTTGCCGGCAACGCCCTGTTTGCGGCCAGCCAGTGGGCGGTGCTCAGCCTGATTGCCAAGCTTGGCGGCAACGAGATGCTTGGGCAATATGCCCTGGCCGTGGCGGTGGCGACGCCCATCTCCCTGTTCTCCCATCTGAACCTGCGGGCCGTGCTGGCCACCGACGTCGGACACACCCATCCTTTTGGCGACTACCTGGCGGTGCGGCTGGCCACCACCGGCCTCGGGGTGGCCGCCATCGCCGCGGTTGCTCTCGGCTGCTCCTACGCCTGGCCGGCGCCGGCCGCCATTGTGCTTCTCGGTCTGACGCTCGGGTTGGACAACCTGAGCGACATCTACTATGGATTGATGCAGCGGCGCGAGCGGATGGACCAGATTGCGTGGTCTATGATGGCGCGCGGCCTGCTCTCGATGGCCGCACTGGGCGCGATGCTGTGGCGGACCGGCAGCCTGCTGGCGGCGGTGGGGGCCCTGGCCGTCGGTCGCCTGGCCGTTCTGCTGTTCTACGACCGCCCGGTGGCCACCCGCGGCGAGTCGCTCGCGCGGACCGGCTGGAAAACCCAGGCCGGCATTTTCCGCCTCGCCCTCCCCCTGGGCGTGGTGCTGATGCTCGCCTCCCTCAGCGCCAATCTGCCGCGCTACGCCATCGAGGCGCGGCTGGGAACCGCCGCCCTGGGCTGGTTCGCCGCGGTGGCGTCCTTCATGACTGTCGGCTCGACCGTCATCAACGCCCTGGGGCAGGCGGCCACGCCCCGGCTGGCACGCTGCTTCAGCTCCGGGGACCGGCGGAGCTTCACGAGACTGGCCTGGCGGCTCTGCGCACTGGCCTGCCTGCTGGGAGCGGCCGGAGTCGCGGTGGCACTCGCCATCGGCGGCCCGGTGCTCGCCCTGGTCTACCGTCCCGCGTACTCCGCCCATGCGGGCCTGCTGGTATGGGCGATGGCGGCGGGAGTGGCCGCCTACGTGGCCGGCATGTTGGGCTACGTCATCACGGCGGCGCGCGCCTTCGCCGCGCAGGCCCCGCTGCTGGTGGTGGTGGCCGGCGCGTCGGGGATTGCCAGTTGGCTGCTGGTGCCGCGGATGGGGTTGCAGGGAGCGGTGGTGGCCCTGGCCGCGGCCGCGGTGACGCAGATCGCCGGCGAAGTCCTGATTCTGCGCGGCGCGCTCCGGCGCCGGGAGTCCGCCGCTTGAAACCCGGTTCCTGGATCGAGCGCGCGGCCTGGGTCCTGCTGTGCCTCTTCGTCTGCTCGCTGCCGCTGGAAAAGGCGGTCGAAGTGCCCGGCGTGGGCACGATCTCGCGCACCCTCGGCCTGGCGGCGTTCGCCTCCGGCGCGGCCGCGGCGGCGCTGCGGCGCAGGTTGCGCCCACCCAACGCCGCCCTGCTGCTGGCCGCCGCCTTCGTGGCCTGGAGCGGGCTTACCTGGCTGTGGAGCCTGGCGCCGGCGGCCACTGCGGCGCGTTTCCTGACCCTGGCGCAGCTCTTGGGAATGCTGTGGCTGATCTGGGAGATGGCCCGCTCGGCCTCCGCGCCCGCATGGCTGATGGGCGCGTATCTGGCGGGCGCGGCGGCATCCTCGGTGTGGACCATGGTGCGCGCGGCGCGCAACCAGCAGACCTTCTACCGCCGCTTCGCCACCGCCGGTTTCGATCCCAACGACCTGGGTCTCACCCTCGCCCTGGCCGTGCCCATGGCCCTCTACCTGGCCGGACGCACGCGGGGCATCGCGGCGTGGCTGTGCCGGGCGGCGGCGGCCCTCGCCATCGGGGCGATTCTGCTGACGGCGTCGCGCACCGCGCTGGCGGTCGCCGGACTGGGCTTCCTGTTCACGCTGCTCACCTGGCGGGACTCCCGGCCCTCGCAGCGATTCGCCAGCCTGGCCTTGTTCGCCCTGGTCGTGCTGGGGCCGGTGCGGCTGGCGCCGCACGCCTCGCGCCAGCGGCTGTCGACGCTGCCCACGGAGTTGGCCGGCGGCTCGTTCCACGGCCGCACGCGCATCTGGAAGACGGGGCTAAAACTGCTCAAGCGCCACGGGCTCGTCGGAGTGGGCGCGGCCGCCTACCCGCGGGCGGTCGAGCCCTGGCTCGGACGGCCGCCCATCGCCGGGCACGAGTACACGGCCCACAACACCTTCCTCTCGGTGCTGGTCGAGACGGGCGCGATCGGCGCGTTCTTCTTCGGATCGCTGTTGGTGGTGGCGGCAATGTGTGCGTGGATGCTGGCGCCGGCCGAGCGGGCGCTGTGGTGGACGGCGCTGCTGGTCTGGGCCGCCGGCGTCTGCACGCTCACCTGGGAGCACCGCAAGCCGACCTGGCTGATCTTCGCGCTCATCCTGTCCATGTGGGCGCGCGCCTTCGCCCCCCCGGAGCGCCGCCCATGAAGATCCGCGTGCTGGAGGTGCTCGCCACGCTGCGCCGCGCGGGAGCCGAGCGCGTCGCCACGGCACTCGCCGCCGGTCTGGACAATGAGCGCTTCGAGACCGCCGTCGTATCGCTCTATCCGCCCTTCGAGGGAGGATTCGAGCCGGACCTCGCCGCGCACGGCGTGCCGGTCACTCACCT
>CAYOTD010000398.1:0-5444 GCA_964406685.1 uncultured Solibacteraceae bacterium
CGTCCGCCGGGCCTACGGTGTGGAACGCATGGAGTTCGGCCGCGACTACATCATTCCCAAGCCGTTCGATTCCCGCGTGCTGATCTGGGTGGCCTCGGCCGTGGCCAAGGCCGCCATGGACAGCGGCGTGGCCCAGGTTCAGGTCGACATCGAGGAATACAAGGAGCAGCTCGAGCGGCGCCTGGGCAAGTCGCGCGAAGTGATGCGCGTGGTCATCCACAAAGCGCAGCGCGCCCCCAAGCGCGTGGTCTTCCCCGAAGGCGAAGAGACCAAGATCCTGCGCGCGGGCCAGATCCTGGTGGACGAGCAGATCGCCACCCCGATCCTGGTCGGCCGCGAGGACCGGATTCGCGCCACCATCGAGGACCTGCACCTGCACCTGGAGGGCGTCGAGATCGTCGAACCGGCCCGGTCGCCCAAACTGGCCGACTACACCCGCGCGCTCTACCAGTTGCGCCAGCGCAAGGGCATCACGCTGAGCGAGGCCGAGCACAGCATTCTGGCCCGCAACACGTTCGCCTCGATGATGCTGCACATGGACGACGCCGACGCGCTGGTGGGCGGGCTGGTGCAGCACTATCCCGACACCATACGGCCGGCGCTCCAGGTGATTCCGGTGCGCGAGGGCCTGCGCCGGGTGGCCGGCGTCTACATGCTGATCACGGCGCGGGGGGAGGTCTACTTCCTGGCCGACGCGACGGTGAATATCGAACCCAGCGCGGAGGACTTAGCCGAGATCGCCATGCTGGCCGCCGACACGGCCCGCCGTTTCGACGTCGAGCCGCGCGTCGCCATGCTGTCGTTCTCCAACTTCGGGTCGACGCGGCATCCGCTGGCCGAGAAGGTCGCGCGCGCCACCGAACTGGTCAAGCGCCGCCGGGGCGACCTGATGATCGACGGCGAGATGCAGGCCGACACGGCCGTGGCGCCGGAGATCATCGCCGAGACCTACCCGTTCAGCACGCTCAAGGGCGGAGCCAACGTCCTGATCTTCCCCAACCTGGAGGCCGGCAACGTCGCCTACAAACTGCTGATGCGCATCGGCGGGGCGGAAGCCATCGGCCCCATCCTGATGGGCCTGTCCAAGCCCGTCCACGTGCTCCAGCGCGGCTGCGAGGTGAACGACATCGTCAACATCGCGGCGGTGGCCGTGGTGGAGGCGCAGGAGGCGGCGGCAAAAAGCCGATGAATTAGCCGCGGATGAACGCGGATGAACACGGATAAACACATCTTCTTATCCGCGTTCATCCGCGTTCATCCGCGGCTAAATAGAAGTTATGGAAGACAGCGCAATCACACAGGAAATCCTCGGCGCCGCGTTCGAAGTCTCCAATCAGCTCGGCGCGGGTTTTCTGGAGAAGGTCTATCAGCGGGCTCTGCTGAGGGAACTCGCGTTGCGTGGCGTTCCCGCGCGCACCGAGGTCAAGTACAGCGTCTCGTACAAAGGCCAGGTGATCGGGGAATACGCCGCCGATCTCGTTGTGGGGGACCGGGTCGTCGTCGAGATCAAGTGCGTCAGCCGCTTTGCGCCGGAACACATGGCGCAGTGCCTGAACTACCTCAAGGTCTCCGGACTCAAGGTTGCGCTGTTGCTGAACTTTCACCGGCCCAAGGTCGAGTGGCGGCGCGTGGTGCTTGGAATGAATGAGCCGCGGATGAACGCGGATGAACACGGATAAAAACTCTGAATCATCTTGTTCCTATCCGCGTTTATCCGCGTTCATCCGTGGCTCCTATTCCTTCTCGTGGGGGCACGCCGGAACACCGGCCTTCTTCAGAATCGTCATCAACGGGCACCAGTCGGTGAAGGCCGATTGGAACAGGTTCAGGCCCACGAAGGCGGTGAAGAGAAACCAGCCCGGGTGTACCCAGTAGCCCAGGGCGAGGCTCAGCAGAACGAAGGCGCCGGCCACCAGGCGAAGATATCGATTGATCGTCATTGTTTCCTCCTGGAAGCGTTCACGATGTAGTAGACGATGGGGACCGTCATGCGCGACAGCGCCAGCGAGGCGATCTCGCCGGCCATCAGCGCGATGGCCAGTCCCTGGAAGATCGGGTCGAACAGGATCACGATCGAGCCCACCACCACCGCCGCCGCCGTCAGCATCATGGGGCGGAAGCGCACGGCGCCGGCGTCGATCACGGCTTCATCCAGCGGCATGCCCTCCTTCAGGCGCAGCTCGACGAAATCCACCAGGATGATCGAGTTCCGCACCACGATGCCGGCCCCGGCGATGAAACCGATCATCGAGGTAGCGGTGAAGAAGGCGTTCAACATCCCGTGCGCCGGCAGGATGCCGACCAGCGAGAACGGAATCGCGGCCATGATCACCAGCGGAGTGAGGAAGGACTGGAACCAGCCCACCACCAGCACGTAGATCAGCACCAGTACGGCGGCGAAGGCGATGCCCAGGTCGCGGAACACCTCGTAGGTGATATGCCACTCCCCGTCCCACTTCATGGCGTAGCGGGAATCCTCGAACGGCTGGCTGGCGGTGTGCTGCTCGATCTCGTAGCCCTCGGGGATCTGAATCTTCGCGATGCGCGGCGACAGGTTCAGGATGGCGTAGACCGGGCTCTCCATCGCTCCGGCGACGTCGGCCGTCACGTAGGTTACCGGCATCAGGTTCTTGTGATAGATGCTGCGATCTTCGATGAGGCGCTCGGTGCGCACCAGCTCGTTCACCGGAACCAGCCGGCCCGTGCGGCCCATCACCTTGAGCCCCGCCAGCCGCTCGACGTCACTGCGCGAAGCGCGGCTCAGGCGCAGCAGGATGGCGACGTCCTCCTTCTCCTTGTCGTCGTGGAGCAGGCCCGCCGGCGCTCCGGCCGAGGCGATCTGAATGGTGCGCGCGATGTCGTCCTCGGAGATGCCGTTGAGCGCGGCCTTCTGCTTGTCGACCAGGATGCGGTACTTGGGCTGGTCGTCTTCGACGTACCAGTCGACGTCAACCACGCCGTCGGTCGATTCGAGCAGATCCTTCACCTGCCGCGCCAGGCGGAGCTGGCCCTCCGCCGAGGGCCCGTAGATCTCCGCCACCAGCGTCTGTAGCACCGGCGGGCCGGGCGGCACTTCGGCGACTTTCACGTTGGCGCCGAAACGGCGCGCGATGGGCGTCAGGCCGTTACGCACGCGCTTGGCGATCTCGTGGCTTTGCAGGTCGCGGTCGTGCTTGGAGAGCAGGTTCACCTGGATGTCGGCCATGTTCGACCCGCCGCGCATGTAGTAGTGACGCACCAGGCCGTTGAAGTTGTAGGGCGAGGCGGTGCCCACGTAGGTCTGAAGGTTGACGACCTCCTTGTGCTTGAGCACCGACTCGGCCAGCTCCTGCGTCACGCGCGCCGTCTCCTCCAGCGTGGTTCCCTCCGGCATGTCGACGATCACCTGGAACTCGCTCTTGTTGTCGAACGGCAGCATCTTCACCTTGACGAAGCCGGTGTAGACCAGCGCGCAGGAGCCCAGCAGCAGCACGGTTACCACGCCCAGGAAGGTCCAGCGCAGCGGTTTGACGTGGAGCAGCTTGCCCATCACCACGCGATACAGGCGCGTGGCGCGGTCTTCGCCGTGGTCGTGGTCGTGGCCCCCGCCGCGCTTCAACATGCGGATGGCCGCCCAGGGCGTCACCAGGAAGGCGACGATCAGCGAGAAGATCATGGCCGCGGTGGCGCCGATGGGAATGGGCCGCATGTAGGGACCCATCAGGCCGCCCACGAAGGCCATGGGCAGAATCGCCGCGATCACGGTGAGCGTGGCCAGGATGGTCGGGTTGCCCACTTCGTCCACCGCTTCGACAGCGACCTCGGCCAGGGGCCGCTCGCGGTTGTAGGGCATGCGGGCGTGGCGGACGATGTTCTCCACCACCACGATGGCGTCGTCCACCAGGATGCCGATGGAGAAGATCAGGGCGAAGAGGGTGACGCGGTTCAGCGTGTACCCGTAGAGATAATAGAGCAGCAGCGTCAGCGCCAGGGTCACCGGCACGGCCATCAAGACCACTATGGCGGATCGCCAGCCGAGGAAGAGTGCGATCAGGATCGCCACAGACACCGTGGCCAGGATCAGGTGCTTCAGCAGTTCGTCGGACTTCTCCTGGGCCGTCTCGCCGTAGTTCCGGGTGACGGAGACCTGGACCTCGCTCGGGATGAGGACGCCCTTCAGGGAATCGACCTTGGCGAGCACATGCTCGGCAATGACGATGGCGTTGGTGCCCTTCCGCTTGGCGACGGAGATCGTGACGGCGGGGTAGTCCTGTCCGGCCGGCGGGGCAGCCGCCCCGGCCGCGTGGTGGGCGCCCTTTCCGACCCCGAAGAGGACGTACGAGCGCGGTTCCTCCGGTCCGTCGACGATCTGGGCCACGTCGCGCAGATACACCGGCCGCCCGTCCGCCGCCCCGACGACCACGCGCCCGACGTCGTCGGCCCGATCGAGGAAGCGCGCGGTGTCGACCAGGATCTCTCGGTTGTCGCGGCTGAAGCTGCCGGCCCGCACCTCCCGGTTGGTCGCGGTGAGGGCGCCCGCCACCGTCGCCGGCGCCAGGCGGTACGCTGCCAGCCGCGCGGGGTCGAGGAGTATCCGGATCTGCCGACGCTCCCCGCCGATGATCCGGGTCTCGGACACGTCGGCGACGTCCTTGATCTGATCGTCGAGCTGCGCCGCGATCCGGCGCAGGGTGTAGCCGTCAACCCGATCGCTCCAGAGCGTCAATGCCAGAATCGGCACGTCGTCGATGGAGCGAGGCTTGATGAGAGGCGCCGAAGCGCCGGGCGGGATGAGGTCGAAGTTGGCGTACATCTTGTTGTACAGCTTGACGATGCTCTTCTCTTCGTCCTCGCCCACCTTGAAGCGCACGATAGCGAAGCCGAGCCCGGGACTGCTCGTGGAGTAGACGTACTCCACGCCCGGAATCTCCATCAGCTTCTTCTCCATGGGGATGGTGACGCGCTCCTCGACCTCCTTGGCGCTGGCGCCGGGCATCTGCACGAAGACGTCCATCATGGGGACGATGATCTGGGGCTCTTCCTCGCGCGGCGTGGCCACGATGGCAAAGGCACCCAGCAGGAGGGAGGCGACCACTAGGAGCGGCGTCAGGCGCGAGTCGATGAAGGCCTGCGCCATGCGCCCAGCCATGCCCAACGGGCCAACGTAGGGCTCGGATTCGTCTCGTATCGGAGTCTGTGGGTTCTTGCTGGTCATGATGTTGTGCTGTCGCCTAGAAAGATACGGTTCGACGGTTCGACGGTTCGGCGGTTCGAATGTTCGGCGGTTCGATGGTTCGACAGTACCGCCGAACCGCCGTGCCGTCGCACCGCCGAACCGGTTCGCGTCATCGCTGAATCCGCACGCCGTCGCTGACGCGGTCGACGCCCGCGAGAATGATCTGTTCTCCGCCGGTCAAACCGGACAGGACCTCGACTGTGTCGTGGCGCATCACGCCTGTCCGGAT
>CAYOTD010000399.1:0-5436 GCA_964406685.1 uncultured Solibacteraceae bacterium
GGCGTTGCCGGCGGCCATGCGCAGGTTGTCGGCCGCCGCCCACAGCCACAGGGCCTCCCGGCACTGCCGGTCGCTCTCGATGACGCCCACCAGAACGCCGCTCTGCCCCGCCACGGCGACATTGTCGGGGGCGGTCTCGCCGGGAGCACGCACCTCGATACCGGGCGAATGGAGCGTCGAGGCGAACTCGGCCGGATCCTGCGGCCGTTCGAACTCGATCCACAGCGAGAAGCCGTAGCCGTGAAACACGGGCGCCTGCACCAGGTGGATCGAGGGGGACGGCGAACAGCCCAGAGCGGCCAGGTGGGAGCCGATGCGGGCCGAGACGCTTTCCAGCTTTTCCCGAGCGTCCGCGCCGTAGCGGGCGAGAAGATTGAAGGCCACCTGCGCGTCGAACAGCTCGGTTTCGAGCGGCTTGAAGGAGAGCAGGCTGATCACCTGCCGTTGCAGCTCGTCCACGCCGCGCTGTCCATATTCGCTCACCGGCGCGAGGATCTCGACGACGGCGCGTCGCGCCGGAATCCGCCGCAGCAGCAGGGCCAGAGCCACCGCGGCCGGGTGCGCGATGACGTGCACGGTGTCGGCGCCGGCGGCCGGGTGCCCGGCGGGCTCGACCATCGGCGCGCGCAGCCGCGCCTCGGGCCGCTGATCGAGCCCGCCCGTTAAATCGATAACCGCCGGCCGCGGCGACCGCCGGGCAATCAGCACGTAGGCCTTGCGGCTCGTTTCGGGCGATCCGGCCAGGATCACCAGGTCCGCTCCGGTGAGGTTCTCTTCATCCAGGGCGCTGACTACGACCGGTTCTCCGTCCTGTTCGGCGAGGGTCGCCGCGGTGTCCTCTCCGGCGCCGATCAGCCGCAGGCGCGCGGCGATCCCGGAGGAGCTGAAGACATCCCGGACCTCCCGCCCCAGGAGGGTTTCGCCTCCCACCAGCGCGATCGTCTGTCCCTGCCTGGAGTCAGCCTGTGGCATGTTCCCTTCTCTCCGGCGCATGCCGCAGGCGCCTGACGATCCCCGCGAACCGCACCGCGACACCGCTGCCGACGTAGGCGACCGCCATCCCCAGCAGCGCCGGCTGCGGGTAGTTCCACACCAGGTAGATCAGGCTGCCCAACACGATGATGCTGATGGTGGAGCGGGGACGCATCAGGTTGAAGTCCTTGAAGCTGCGGTAGCGCCACGTGCTGATCATCAGGAAGGACAGCGCCAGCAGCAGGCCGATCCAGACGACGGCGTACGGCCACCAGACGATCGGCTCGCTGCCGGCCGCGAAGATCACCGCGGCCACCGCCGCCGCGGCCGCCGGGATCGGCAGGCCGACGAAGTACTTCCGGTCGGGCCGCCCGGGGTTCTTGGGAATGGGATTGGTCTGCACGTTAAAGCGCGCCAGGCGGGCCGCTCCGCACAACGCGAAGAAGAAGGTGGCGAAGTAGCCCGCGCGGCGGATGTGCTCGCGCGCCATCGCGCCCAGATCTCCGTTGACGAACTGGATCCCCCAGGCGAAGGCGAGTACGGCGGGCGCGATACCGAAGGTGATGACGTCGGCAAGCGAGTCCATCTCACGGCCGAAATCGCTCACCGTGTTGGTCATTCGCGCGATGCGTCCGTCGAGGCCGTCGAGGAACACCGCCACACCGATCATCACCGCCGCCGCCTGGAAGTGGAAGTTGAAACCCCGGTCGCCGGCGGCGGCGTACATCGCGCCTTCATAGGCCTTCAGCGTCGCCAGGAAGCCGAGGAACAGATTGCCGGCGGTAAACAGCGTCGGCAGAGCGTAGGCGACGCGGCGAGGCCGGCGGTCGGCAGAGCGCGGGTCCAGCAGACGCTCGGACAGGTTCAGGCGCCCGATGGGATTTCTCATACGTCCTTCCGGCGAGCCAGCACGCTTGATCCGGCTCGTACGCGCCCCCCGGGCCGGACTTCAATCTTCCACTCGTTCCCAAGCAGGATATCCACACGCGAGCCGAACTTGATGAGCCCGACCCGCTCCCCGGCTTTCACTTCGTCGCCCGGCTTCTTGTAGCAGACAACCCGGCGCGCGATGAGGCCGGCAATCAGGCTGAAGACGACCCTGCTGCCGCCCCCCTCGACGGTGAGCGTGCTCTGTTCGTTGACCTCCGAGGCCTCCTCGCGGCTGGCCACCAGAAAGCGGCCCGGCTGGTACTTCACCCCGGTCACGCGGCCGGCGATGGGCGCGCGGTTCACGTGCACGTCAAAGACGTTCATGAAGACGCTGACTCGTGTTAGCGGCCCTTCCTCCCGGACCAGAACGACCTTGCCGTCGGCCGGCGAAACGGCCACCGGGCCGGAAGGAATCGCGCGTTCGGGATCGCGGAAAAACCACAGGCAAAACAGCGCCGCCAGGAACAACGGCAATCCAAAGACCGGGCGGGTGAGCCAGGAGACGAAGCCGCCTCCCGCCGCCAGCGCTAGCGCGTAGTAGATTCCATCCGCGACCATGAGAATCGGAGACCCTCAGCCTATTCTCGCACTGTTGCGAGTCGCGCTCGCCGGTAACTGGGGATTCCGATGATGTCGATCAGTCATTCCGATCTGATGCCGATCAGAGCGGAGCGAAGCGACGCAGGGCTCTCTCAGCGTGAAACAGTGATCGACATCCGTCAAGAGTTTTGGCGATTCTCTTCATCGGACGGCGCCGGAGTTGCCTTCTTCCCGTAGTCTCGTGTTCTTGGGCTCGTCGCCCATACGTGTGATTAGCGTTCGACGGGGAGAGGCGATCGAGCGCAGCCGTGATAGATAGCCGCGACGAAGTTCTCCGCAGTGCGGAAGCCGAAGGAGCGATGGCTGATGGATTTGATCTTGTTGTTCATTCCCTCGACGGCTCCGTTGGAAACCCGGGTCTTGGTCCAGGCAAGCACACCGCCCAAATGGGATCGAAGCATTCCCACGAATTTCTTGAACGGCTCCAGGCGGGACCGCATCGCTGGGCGCATCCACTTCTCCAGCAGATCCTCGGCGCGCTTGGGCTGCTTGTACCCCCAGAATAGCTGGAAGGCCTCCTTGACGGACTGGGCCCGGACCAGCGGAGTGTTCCATCGCACCAGGGTGGAAAGCCGTTCCTTCTGTTCGTCGTTCAGGTTCCACGGGTTCTTCAGCAGCAGCCGGCGCGTTCCCTTGACCGCCGCCTTTTCTTGGGAAGTGACGCGACGCCAGAGTTGGCGACGGACTGCGTCCACGGCTTCGTTCAGGCGCTTAACGATATGAAACCGATCGAAGAGGAGTTGCGCCTGGGGCGCGTGGTCCTGAACCCGCTTGGCATATGGCGCCCACATGCCCATGCACACCACCCGGAGCCTCTGGCGGCGCCGCCGGCCCATCTCCTCGGTGAAGAACTTCCTCACCGCCTCCTTCGTCCGATCCTCGCCCACCCACAACAACGCTCGCCGCTCCAGGTCGTACACCACAGTCAGATACACTTGCCCCTTCCGCCGGCTGACCTCATCGATGCCGATCACGTGCACTGGAAGCCGGGCGCGATGCTCCAACCCGTACCGCACCGTCCGTTTCACGATGGTCGCCACGCTCTTCCAGTTCAGCCCGTACCGGCGGGCCGTGCCCTGCCCACTCAATTCCCGCGCCCGCACGGCCACGGCATCGGCCAGCGCGGTCGTCACCCGCGCCCACGGCTCGGCCCAAGGGAAGTCTTCCACCCGCACGCCACGCCGTGGACACTCTACCCGCCGCCGGCGGTAGCGGAGTATCAGCCGCAACTTCCCCATCGCGAGGTCCCGCCATTGCCGCCTCGGGCGAACGTCGCAGACCTCCCGGCAGCGCTGACGGCACACCCCGCAGCGCAGCAGTCGGCCACCCCGCCGGTCGACGTGGACCAGCATGCAGTCCTCGGACTCCTCCAATTCCTGTCTCACGGCATTTCCGAGACGGCTGATTGGGGCCCCGTCCGGATACAGAGGCTGGGCCCCTCGTGCTATACTCGGGACGGTAAGACTGGCCCCCGGGCGTCCCCAAAACAAAAACTGACCAAACAAAACCAAAAATCTCTTTTGTTTGTAACATGATTTACAATTTGTTCGCTATTTATTCGCAAGCGCCCGTACGCCCCGTCCCTGGACCCGGGTGGGATGCCTCGCCCCGCACGGCGCCACAGCGCCCGGGCTGCACAATCGTGGGTTATAGTGTTCAGATGATTCTCCCTTCGGCTTGCCTCGCGGGAGGATTCCTGTGAGAGAACCCTCCGGTTTCGTCTTTCCCGCTCCGCAGCCCGGCCGCCGCTCGTTGCAGCAGACGGCGCGAGCCGAGCGGGCGCGTCACGAGCAGGTGCTGAAGGCCGTCGGCGCGGCCTCCCTGGCCCTGCGCGCGATGCGCCACCCGGAGGGCTACTGGTGCAGCGAGCTGCTCGCCGACGCCACTCTCGAGTGCGATTACATCCTGCTCCAGCTCTGGCTCCATCCCCCGCGGGAGGGACGCTGGGAACCACCCACACGCCCGCGCATCGACAAAGCCATTCGGACCATCATCGAGCGCCAGCTCCCCGACGGCGGCTGGAACATCTACACCGGCGGGCCGTCGGAGGTGAACGCCACCGTCCGTGCCTACACGGTGATGAAGATCGCCGGGATGGCCCCCACCCATCTCGTCCTGAAGCGGGCGCGCGAACGCGCTCTCGCCCTGGGCGGTTTGCAGGCGTGCAACAGCTACACCAAGATTAATCTCAGCCTCTTCGGCCTGTTCCCGCGCCAGTTCGCGCCCACCGTGCCGCCCGAGATCGTCATGCTGGCCGGCAACCTTCTCTACGAGATGTCCTCCTGGACGCGAACCATCGTCGTCCCTCTCTCCATCGTGCAGGCCCTGGGCGGCGAGCGGCCCGTGCCCGGCGGCCTCACGGTCGATGAGCTCTATCTGCCCAACAAGCCCCTGGCGCTGCCCAAGCGCGATCCCGCCGCCAGGATGTTCGGCTACGCCGACCGGCTGGTGAAGCTATGGGAACGAAAGGGCCTCAAGCATGTCCGCCGCGCCGCCATTCGCGAGGCCGAGCACTGGATTCTGGACCGCACCCGCTACACCGACGGCCTGGGCGCCATCTACCCTGCCATGATGTACACCATCATGGCCTTCGAGGCGTTGGGCTATCCCGACGACCATCCCGACCTGGTCGAGGCCATCCGGCATTTCGACGACCTGATCCTGGAGGGCGAGGACCGCTTTGAGTTCCAGCCCTGCGTGTCGCCGGTCTGGGACACCGCCATCGCCGCCTTCGCCCTCGGCGAGGCCGGCCAGTCCGGGCCCGCCGGTCTGACGCTCACCGCCGACTGGCTGCTTTCCAAGGAGGTCCGGCGTAAGGGCGATTGGAGCGTGAAGCGGCCCGACCTGCCTCCCAGCGGCTGGGCCTTCGAGTTCGCCAACGAGTACTATCCGGATATCGACGACACGGCCATGGTCCTGCTGGCCCTCCTGCAT
>CAYOTD010000400.1:0-5434 GCA_964406685.1 uncultured Solibacteraceae bacterium
TACCGTCTGACGGGGGAGTGCGCCCTGGTGCAGACGGTGGATTTTTTCACGCCCATCGTGGACGATCCGTACACCTTCGGCGCCATCACGGCGGCCAATGCCCTGAGCGATGTCTACGCGATGGGCGGGCGGCCGCTGACCGCGCTGTCGCTGGTCGCTTTCCCGGCCAAGGGGGATCTGGAGGAGTTGGGCGAGATCCTGCGCGGGGGCGCGGCCAAGATGCAGGAGGCCGGCTGCGTGGTGGTGGGCGGGCACAGCGTCTCCGACGAGGAGATGAAGTTCGGCTACTCGGTCACCGGCATCGTGCATCCGGAGCGGGTGTGGACCAACGCGGGGGCGCGGCCGGGAGACGCGCTGGTGTTCACCAAGCGGATCGGCACGGGAGTGATTGCGACGGCGCTGAAGCGCGGGCTGGCGCGCGAGGAGGACGTGCGGGCGTCCATCGAATCGATGCTCACGCTGAACCGGCGGGCGGCGGAGGTTCTGGCCCGGCTGGAGCCGCATGGGGCGACGGACGTCACCGGGTTCGGACTGCTGGGCCACGCGCGGGAGATGGCGCTGGCAAGCAAGGTGACGCTGGCGATCGAGGCGGGCGCGGTGCGCTGGCTGCCCGGGGCGATGGAGTACGCGGGCGCGGGAGCGATCCCCGGGGGGCTGAAGAACAACCGCGAGTTCGTCTGTTCCTGTGTGGAGGCGACGGTTTCGCTTCCCGGGGCGGTGGAGCACCTGCTGTACGATCCGCAGACCTCGGGGGGGCTGCTGGTGGCGCTTTCCGAGGCGGATGCGGAGGTTTTCCTGGGAGAATACGAGGACGGGTACCGGGTGGGCCGGGTGCTGGAGTGGCAATCCAAACCAATTCAGATCTTATGACGGAAAATCCTTGCATCATTGCGCTGGACGTGGGATCGGCGGAGGAGGCGCGCGCGCTGATCCGGAGGTTGGGGGAGGCGGCGCCGTTCTACAAAGTCGGGATGGAGCTGTACGCCGCGGCGGGCATGGAGTTCGTGCGCGAGCTGGTGGCGGAAGGCAAGCAGGTCTTCCTCGACATGAAGTTCTACGATATCGGGGAGCAGGTGAAGCGGGCGGTGGCGCGGGTGGCCGGGTCGGGGGTGCGCTTGTTGACGGTGCACGGCAGCGGGCCGGTGATGCGCGCGGCGGTGGAGGGGCGGGGCGAGGCGCCCTTGCGGCTGCTGGCGGTGACGGTGCTGACCAGCTTCGACCAGGAGGACCTGGCCGACCTGGGCTACCCGTGCGCGGTGGCCGACCTGGTGGCGCTGCGCGTGCGGAAGGCGATGGAAGCGGGCATCGACGGGCTGGTCTGCTCGCCGCTGGAGGCGGCGGCGGTGCGGGAGCTGGCCGGGCCGAGGGCGCTGCTGGTGACGCCGGGGGTGCGGTCGGCCGGGAGCGGGAAGGGAGACCAGAAGCGGGTGGCCACGCCGGCGGAGGCGATCCGGGCCGGGGCGGACTACCTGGTGATCGGGCGGCAGGTGACGCGGGCGGAAGACCCGGCGGGAGAGATACGCCGCATCCTGGACGAGATCCGTTCGGCGGCTTGAAACAGATTGGGGCCATCTACCGAGATGGCCCCGCGTCAAGTCCGGATTGTATGCGCCTGGATCTCAGGCGCGATTGACATTCTCCGCCTGCAACCCCTTTGGCCCCTTCTTGACCTCGAATTCAACCTCCATGCCTTCCTCCAGGGTCCGGTAGCCCTGCATCTGGATCGCGGAGAAATGCACGAAGACATCCTCGCCGGTGGACCGCTGGATAAAACCATAGCCCTTGGCGGCGTTGAACCATTTCACAACACCTTTTTCTCTCACTACCGATTCTCCTAATACGTTGACCCTCTCGACTCACAGAAAACCTCAGGGGATGGCTTGCGCGGAGGGCGTCTCTCGAAAGCGCTCATGAGATCTTCGTCGCGAGATGTACAACTAGCTCCAAACTGCGGAAATATTATCGCAGAGGGGCCGGACCGGCGGCAAGAGTTTTGTCGCGCCGCGACGAAGCGCGGCGGCAGGGGGAAAGGCTGACCCCACTGCTAACGGGACAACCCTTTGGATTTGAGCCAGCAGAGGGCGCGGACCAGGGAGAAGTTGCCCCAGATGAATTCGCCTTCGGCGGGTTTGGTGTAGGTGGCCTGGGCCAGCATTCCGGGGACGGCCGGGGTCAGGCAGCGGTCGATGAGGGCTTCGACCAGCCGCCGGCCGAGGTCCCGGTAGCGGCGGGCGAGGTCTGGGTCGGGTTCGAGCTCCGACATGCGGAGGAGACCGTAGGCGCAGATGGCGGAGGTGCTGGAATCCCGGTAGCGCCAGAAGACGCCCTGGTCGTCGAAGTCGTACCAGGCGATGAGGTCGTCGGGGAGGTTCTCCTCCAGCCAGCGGGCGGAGCGCTCGAACTGGGCGCGGTACTTCTCGTCTTTGGTCGCGCGCCAGGCGTCGGGGAGTCCGTCGAGGAGCCACGCCAGGCCGCGCGCCCAGCGCGTGTTGCCGCCATAGCCCTGATGGGTGGCGACGCCCAGGATGCGGCCCGAACCCGGCTCGTGCCAGAGCATCTGTAGGACGGCGCCGTCGGGCTCGACCAGGCCCGCGAGGGTGGCATCCGTGTGGCGCCGGGCCACTTCGCGGTAGCGGGTTTCGCCGGTTTGCTCGAAGGCCCACCACAGGATGGGCAGCCCGACCAGGGCGTCCACCTTGACGTAGTTCATCTGGTCGTAGGGATCGGAGGGCCGGCGGCGGAGGGCGGGGCCGTACTCGGGGATGAGGCCGGTGGAGGGGTCGGCGATGCGCGCCATCATGGCGGCGCAGCGCAGGCCGCTTTCGCGCCAGCGGGCGTCGCCGGTTTCGCGGAAGCTGCGCGCGGAGGCGTCCCAGTAGTTGAGGCCGGTGGCGTGCATCTGGCGGTCTTCTCCGCCGAGCATCAGGCGGTTGGCGTCGAGGGCGGCCTGGCGGAACCACTCGTCGCGCGTGACCGCAAAGCCGTCCCACAGCAGAGAGACCAGGTAGCCGTCGCCCCAGCTTGTGTTGGGCTTGACGTAGTAGGGCGCGCCGGCGGGGTCGGAAGAGAACCAGAATTGGCCCTGCCCCTGCTCGTGCAGCATCCGCAGGCGCCGGAGGAGGAGATCGAGGGCCTGATCGTAGGACTTGGCGGGCGGCGCGGCGGGCGCGGGCTCGGGGGCGAGCGGGGTCACTTGGGGCGGCGCGGCGAAATGAACGAGGTCGCGGCGGAGGAGGGCTTCGAAATCGGCCGCGGTTCTCATGGGCGGCGGACGCAGCAGGATGCGGCCGGAGGTGTTGGGGCGGTCCATGCCGGGCACGCGCGGCAGGGGTTCGTCGCCCTCGCCCTGTTCGAGGACGTTCTCGCTCCACTCGCGCTCCCAGAAGGCGGCAAAGGCGTAGCGGATGCGGCCGTCGCGGTTGGGGCGGAGCAGGAGACGGCATTCACGGATCTCCGCGACGAGCGCGGGATCGGCTCGCAGGGCCAGGCCGGCCGCGGGAGAGCCAGCCAGGGTCGCAATCCATCCTTCTCCCTGGAGGTGTTGTTCGCCGAGCCGCGCCGGCAGGCTTACGGCGAGTGTGCCGGAATGCGGCAGCTCGACTTCCGTCCAGCGGGAGTTGCGGCCCAGGGTCAGCTTCACGGCGCCGGAGCGGATCACGGCGGCCGCGGGGCCGGCGGCGGCGATTTCGGGCGTGCCCGCGCCGTTGTGGAGATGGAACGCGGCCAGTGGGATGCGCTCCTGTCCGAGAACGCCGCGCGAGGAGAGCTTGCCCCACGCCTCGATCGTGCCGTTGCGAAGGGAGTACGCCGCGCGGTCCGATTCCCAGACGGCTTCCTCGCCGCGCCCGAGCAGACGAGCGTCGCAGACGATCGGGTAGGCCGCTCTCAGCCGGGCGATTCGGTCGGCGGGTCCGGTGTGAACGGTGACCACTTTGCTCTCGCCGGGTTTGAGCGTGAGGGCCACGGCGATGCGTCCGCCGGCGTGCTGGGAGGGGAGTTCGAAGGCGCGTTTCTGAGCGCGGTCCCGCTCCAGGTCCGGCGAGTGGGTGGTGGTGAGGAGGAAGGCGCCGCCGGGGGCGGGGAGCCAGACCACACCGCGGTACTCCTGGGGGGCGGGGTTGGCGACCAGATAGTGGCGGTGGGCGATCTGCCGGGTTGGCGCGGACTGAGCGACGCAAGCCAACAGGAGGATGGCGATGGGCAGTGTCCGCATGATCCTTCTCGAATCCCCAGGATAGCCGCAGAGCGGGCGGTGCGGAGGGGAGGGGTTTGCTACAATCGACACCGAAACGTCATGCTGAAACCAGTCGTTACCTTCGGAGAGATCATGCTCCGCCTGGCGCCGCCGGGCTTCGAGCGCTTCCTGCAATCGCCGCAGTTCGTGGCCACCTTCGGCGGCGGGGAGGCCAACGTCGCCGTGGCGCTGGGCGGATTCGGCGTGCCGGCGCGTTACGTGACGCTGCTGCCGCCGAACAATCCCATCGCCGACGCCTTCATCGCGCAGATGCGGTACTTCAACGTCGATCCGTCGGCGATCGTGCGGGCGAAGGGGCGGTTCGGCATCTACTTCGTCGAGCCGGGCGCGAATCAGCGGCCTTCGAAGGTGGTCTACGACCGGTCGGGGAGCTCGATCGCGCTGGGCAAGCCGGGCGACATCGATTGGGCGAAGACGTTTGAGGGCGCGGGCTGGTTTCACGTCACCGGCATCACGCCGGCTATCAGCGAGGGCGCGGCGCAACTGGCTCTGGAGGCCGCGCGGGCGGCGCGCGAGAAGGGGCTGACGGTTTCCTGCGACCTGAACTACCGCAAGAACCTGTGGAAGTGGGGCAAGCAGGCCAGGGAGTTCATGCCGGAGCTGTTCCGCCTGACCGATATCGGCATCGCGAACGAAGAAGACTGCCAGGCGGCGCTCGGCATCCAGGTGGACGTCGATGTCCATTCGGGGAAGCTGGAGCGCGAGCAGTACCAGAAGCTGACGGACAAGGTGCTGGGCGACTATCCGAACCTGAAGATGCTGGCGGTGACGCTGCGCGAGTCCTTCAGCGCGTCGCACAACGGGTGGGCGGCGTGCCTGAACGACCGCTCGCAGTTTCTGGTCAGCCGGCGCTACGACGTCACTCACATCGTCGACCGGGTGGGCGGAGGAGACTGCTTCGCGGGCGGGCTGATCTACGGGTTGCTGTCGCTTGGGTCCCACCAGGAGGCGCTGGAGTTCGCCGTGGCGGCGTCGTGCCTGAAGCACTCGATTCCGGGAGACTTCAACCGCTTCACGGTGGAGGAAGTAAATTCCCTGCTGAAGGGCGGCGGTTCGGGGCGCGTGCAGCGCTGAGAAGGCCGGCGACGGCACTATAATTGAACAAGGTGCGACTAGACATGGTGGGTCGATGTGTTTTGGTGTCGCTGGCGGCGGTGGTTCTTCCGGCGCAGCCGGGTC
>CAYOTD010000401.1:0-5433 GCA_964406685.1 uncultured Solibacteraceae bacterium
CACGCCGGCCTGCTGGAGAAGCCCGCGCACCGCCGCCGGAAGCGAGTTCTGGTCGAATGCCAGCCGCTCGCGCACCTCCACCGGTGCGGTCTTGTGGCTCAGTCCTGTCACGACGAGTCTCATCGCGCCAGCAACGACCTCAATCCGACGTGCGCCGCCCAGGTCGCGGCTCCCAGTCCCACCGCGACCACCGACAGCAGCGCCGCCTTCCTCCCCCGCCATCCCGCCGAGGCGCGCAGGAACACCATCACCAGGCAGACCCCCCAGGTCACCAGCGCGATGACGATCTCGGCTTCCCCGATCCAGCGCGTGCCCGACTCGATGAACGCCCACGCGCTGGCCGCGATCACTCCCAGCGTGATGAAGGCGAACGCCAGCCCCATCGAGGTGGTAATCAGGTTGTCAAGCGTGGCCAGCGGAGGCAGCCGGTCGAAAAACGCCCGCGGCTGCTTCCTCTTCAGATGGCGTTCCTGCACTAGGTAGAACACGCTGGCCACCGCCGTCAGCGCCAGCAACGCATACCCGATCAGGATCAGCAGGACGTGGATCAGCAGCCAGGCGTCGCGCACCCGCGGGTTGGGCCAGCCCGTCACGGGAACCTCCATCGCCCCGGCCAGGGTCAACAGGAAGACCAGCGGGAACAGAAAAACGCCCAGGCTGGCGAACCGGTATCGCCAGTTGACCAGCAGAAAGACCAGGGCGATCAGGAATGCGCATACCGAAGCCGACTCGTGGAAGTTGTCCACCGGCAGGTGGCGCACCGCGCGCGAACGCTCCACCAGCGCGACGAAATGAAACACCGCGCCCAGGGCGAAAGCGCCCATCGCCGGCCGGAACAGCGTCGCCGAACGCCGCAGCACCGTCAGGATCGCATGCAGCAGGCCGACCGAGTACAGTCCCGCGGCCACACGCAGCCACAACATACTCGTCTCGTGCATGGTCTTTGTCGGGGGAAAGCCTGCATTCAGTATACCGAACGGTGGTTCAATAGATGGACATGGACCCACAACTGGCAGGCAAGCGCGCCCTGGTTACGGGCGGCACGCGTGGAATCGGTCGCTCCATCGCCACGGCGCTCCTGGGAGAGAAGATGGCGGTGGCCCTCTGCGGGCGCACGGCCGAGGGGGTCGAGATCGCGGTGGAGAGTTTGCGGGAGGAGACCGGCGGCAAGGTCGCCGGCATGGCCGCCGACGTATCCCGCGAAGACGACGTCGAGGCGCTGTTCGCCTTCGCCGACCGCGAGCTCGGCGGACTCGACGTCCTGGTCAACAACGCCGGCATCGGGATCTTCCGCAGCGTCGAGGAGCTGACGCCGGCCGAATGGAAGCGCGTCGTCGGGACCAACCTGACCGGAGCCTTCCTTTGCAGCCGCCTCGCCCTTCCCCGCCTCCGCCAGAGCGGCGGCGGCTTCATCGTCAATATCAGCAGCCTGGCCGGCAAGAACCCCTTCGCGGGCGGCGCGGCGTACAACGCCTCGAAATTCGGCCTCAACGGCTTCAGCGAAGCCATGATGCTGGACCACCGCTACGACAACGTCCGCGTTTGCTATATCATGCCCGGCAGCGTCGCCACCGGCTTCCGCGCCGGCGGCGAGGAAGAATGGAAGGTCGCCCCCGAGGATATCGCCCGCATTGTCTTACATGTGCTTCACATGCCCGAACGCACTCTCATCAGCCGCGTTGAGGTCCGCCCCAGCAAGCCGCGCAAGTAGCCGGCGGTTGGGCTACAGCCCCCGCGCGCTTCTGCCGATCATGGAATCGTGCGGGAAGTTTGGTTTACGGCGGACGACCTCGAAGAGGTGCTTTGGCTGGATCGGAGCCAGGTTGAGCGCTGGCTCATAGAAGACGGCCAGATCCTGGAGGAGGAACGCGGCGAGCACTGGGCCGTCGATCTCCCTTATATGGACCGGCTGGTTCTCACCATGATCGGCCGCCTGCCCGACCACGCCGAGGTCCCGCACGACGACGCCACCAGCCTGCTGCTGCGCTACGCGCTCGTCCTGGTGGACAAACGCGGGCGCTTCCCCCGCTCCGATGGTGAACTGCCGTCATTCGAAGCGGTGCAGCGTGAACTGGAGCACTGGGAAGACCGCGTCCGCCCTCTGCTGAGGCGCCACACCCCTTCCCTGCGCCCCGCGGATGCGCCGATGCTCACCTCGCTGGTGGAAGTTCTCTGATCGCGGCTATTGGCGCCGCTTCAGTGTAGGCCGCTCGTCCTCGTCGCCCTTGGATTTGCCGTCCTTGTCGCTGCTGTCACCCTCGATCGGTCCCGTGCCCGAACCCGGCTGCTTGCGCAGCCGCGGCCGGTTCAGATCCTTCTCGTCCACCTTGCGGCGGTTGTGAAGCTGCGCCAGGCGCGCCTTCACGTCGTTGAACTCCGAGGTCGTGACAACATACTCGGGCTTGGCCTTCAGGATCTTCTGAATGCTCTCCTGCGCGTTCTTAATGCGGTCGTCGGTGAGCGGATGGCTGGAGAAGATCTTCGACATCGTGCCCGGCTTGCGCTTCTCATCCGACTGGATCTTCTCGAAGAAATCGACATACGCCGTCGGATCGTAGCCGGTCTTGTACAGGTACTGGAGCCCCAGCAAATCCGCTTCCGCCTCGAAGCCGCGCGAGAACGACAGGAAGCCGATCGGGATCGCCAGGCTGGCGCCCTGACGCACGCCGTAACCCGCCCATCCGCCCATGAAGATCAGCGGGATCGAAGCGATGTTGACGAGCTGGCCGCGGGTGGCTTGGCGCGTGCCATGGCGCGCGGCCACGTGCGCGATCTCGTGCGCCATCACGCCGGCCAACTCGGCCTCCGACTCGGCGCGCAGGATCAGCCCGCTGTTGACGAAGAAGAAGCCGCCGGGCAACGCGAAGGCGTTCACCTCTTCGGCGTCCAGCACCTTGATCGTAAACGGAACCTTGGCGTCGGAGTTGCGCACCAGGTTCTGGCCCACTCGGTTGACGTACTCGGCGATCACCGGGTCCTCGATCACCTTCGCCGACCGCTCGACTTCCTGGGCATACTGCTTACCAAGGGCGATCTCCTTCTCCAGCGAGTAGAAGTTCACTCCCTTGCCGACGTCCCGATTGCCGATCTCGTCCGGGTCCTTCTTCTTGTCCTTGGCGAAAGCGAGTCCGGTCGCCAGAGCCGCCACCAGGATTGACATCAACCACGGATTCTTAAGGCGCATCATCGCTCCCCCTTCCTCAGGATGCTACACCGCAGGCGCGGGTTTCGGCCTCCTTCAATCATATTAACGTATACTCATCTGAGTGGGTTACGAAAACCTCGCTGTCGGCTTCCCTCTCTGCTACCGGGATCAGTTCCCCGTCACCGAAAAGCTGATTTACCTCCACCATGCCGGGGTCTCCCCGTTATGCCGCGCGGCTGCCGACGCTATGAAATCTCTGGCCGACGACGCCTGGCGCTACGGCTCTTTCCACTACGAGGAGTGGATGAAGGCTTACGAAGGGTTGCGGTCGGCCGCGGCGCGGCTGATTCACGCCGAACCGGGCGAGATCGCCATGGTGAAAAACACCTCGGAAGGCATCGCCACCGTGGCCATGGGACTCGATTGGAAGCCCGGCGACCGCGTTGTAGCATTTATTGAGGAATTCCCGGCCAACTACTTCCCCTGGAAGCGGTTAGAGAACAAGGGAGTCAAGGTCGAATGGCTCTCTTGCACGGCCCCTCTGGAAGAGATCGACCGCGCCGCGCGCGGCGCCCGCCTGCTGGCCATCAGCTTTGTCCAGTATCTTGGCGGTTACCGCGCTAACCTGCCCGCCATTGGCGAAATCTGCCACCGTCGCGGCTGCCTGTTCCTGGTCGACGCCATCCAGGGTCTGGGAGCCTTCCCGGTCGACGTGCGTGCCTCCCACATCGATTTCCTCTGCGCCGACGGCCACAAGTGGCTGATGGGGCCGGAAGGGTGCGGCATCTTTTACATCCGTAAAGGCGTGCAGGATCTGGTCGAACCCGTCGAGTTCGGCTGGACCAACGTGGCTGGTTACGGCGACTACGCCTCCCGCGACATGACCCTCCGACCGGATGCGGGCCGCTACGAATGTGGAACGTTGAACACGATCGGCTGCTTTGGGTTACGGGCGGCAATTGAATTCATCCTTGATGTGGGCGTCCCGCGCATCGCCGTCCAGGTCCAGGCCCTGGGCGACCAGATCGCTGAAGGCGCCGCGCGCAAGGGCTACGAGGTGCTTGGGCAACGAACGCCCGAAAACGGTGCCGGCATCGTGAGCGTGCGCAAACCCTCGCTCGACAGCCGTCAGATCGTACGCCACTTGAAGGACAACGCCATCGCCGCTGCTCCCCGCCAGGGTTGGGTGCGCATGTCGCCTCACTTCTACATCACGGCGGAAGAGATCCAGCGGGCGATCGCTCACCTGCCCTGAAGCGCCAGCGCGTTGAACAGCAGCTTGAACCCCTGGTAGCTCTGGGCGCGGTACTGCGGGCGAAGGCCGAACATCACCACGCGCCCCTTGCCCACCGGAACGTCGAGCAGGGCCGCGCGTCCGGCCAGGTACTTCTCGCCCAGCAGCCAGCCGGAGGCCAGCAACCCGCTCCTTGGATAGCGCGCCACCGCTCCCTCGGCCGCCTCCCACGCCGGGCTCCCCTGCGACCAGATCGCGATCTGCTCCGGCAGCCCGAGGGCGAGCGGATGCCGCGGGTCCAGCCGCGCGTTCAGAATCGAGCCCGGCGAGTAGAACTCCTGATTCGACAGGCCGGCGGCCACGTTCCTGGCCGCCACGCCCAGCCGCTCGGCCAACCCGCACGCCTGATTCAGCAGCACCACGTTCCCGCCCTCGGCCAGGAACGCCCGCAGCGACTCCAGGCCCGTCTCGCCGATGCCGCCCACGAACTCCGGGGGCAGCGACCCCGGCCTGGGCCCGTTCACGACTGCCCCGGCCGATTGGTCGGCGAAAACGATGACGTCCCAGCGGTCGCGCATCCGGCCGTTCTGGAAATCGCGGTTGGCCAGGCTCGTGTACTCGAAGCCGAACTGCTCCAGCAGCCAGCGCGTCCAGCCCTCGTCCATGTTCGCCAGGAAGCCCTTGTACAGGCCCACGCGGGGCCGCTTCAACTCCACGCGGTCCGGACCCGGCTTGGTGTAGAAGTCGCCGGTGGAAGCACTGCGCCACACCGGGCGGCCTGCCTTCCAGAGCCGGTTGACCTCGCGCCAGCTCTCCACATCCGACCCCGCCAGCCCCCCCGCTGCGTCGTGATCGAGCGCAAAGGGGAATTTTCCCGCGCGCGCGAGCCTTGCCTCGAATGGAGCATCCACAGTGTCCACCGCCACACCCATCAGCAGCGGAAGGGTGTGCGCCGTCACGTCGTAAGGCCGCTTGGGCGGCCCGCCGGGATAGAGCCGCAGATCCGGATACTGCTGCCGCTCCAGCAGCGTCTTGGCGAAGGCGCCGTAGGGCT
>CAYOTD010000402.1:0-5407 GCA_964406685.1 uncultured Solibacteraceae bacterium
ACGCGACTTGCTGGAAGATGTCGGCCTGCGCGTGGATCTGGCCGAAGACGGCGCCAGGGCAATGGATCTGGTGCACACGGCGGATTACGACCTGATCATTCTCGATCTGATGCTCCCCGACACCGATGGACTGAAGCTGCTGGAGAAGATCCGCAGCCGCAAGACCAGCCCGCCGGTGCTGATTCTGAGCGCCCGGAGCACGCTGGACGATCGCGTGAGAGGCCTCGAACAGGGTGCCGACGACTACCTGGTGAAGCCCTTTGCTTTTGTCGAGTTGCTGGCGCGCGTTCGCGCTCTGCTGCGGCGCGGGCAGCCTACGATCGAGCGGCTCCAGGCCGGCGACCTGTGCCTGGACCTGGTCCGCCGCCGGGTCACGCGCGGCGGCGAATCCATCGACCTGGCGCCGAAGGAGTTCGCCATCCTCGAGTACCTGCTCCGCAACCAGGGCCGCCCTTTGAGCCGCACCATGATCGTCGAGCACGTCTGGGACATGGATTACGACGGGTTGACCAACATCGTGGATGTTTACATCCGTCATCTACGCAGCAAAATCGACGACCACTCGCCGGTCAAACTCATACACACCGTGCGCGGTATCGGCTACATGCTCGATCTGCCGGAAAGAACGGCCGAATCAGGCGCTGCACGCTGAGGCAAAGCTCCGATGGCGCTCCTACGCCGGTTCGCGCTTCGAATCCCCAAAGGCGGGATCGCGCGATCGCTGCGATTCCGCCTGACGTTGGTCTACGTCGTTTTCTTCGCGGTCCTGATGACGACCCTCGGCGTAGTGTTCCGCCAGGTGCTGGTATCGCTGCTGGACCGGCAGGCGCGCGCCCTGCTGGAGGAGCAGTGGGCTACGGTAAACGGCTATCTGCGTGTCGAGCGGCGCCGCCAGCATTTCTGGTATTACGACCCGACAGACCTGGTGGAAGCCGCCATCGTCGAGCGGCTGCGACGCTACTTCCTGCTGACCGACGCCGAGGGGGCAGTCATGGAGGCCTCCAGCGCCTATCAGGTGTTGGGCGTCGACACCCCGGAAGAGATCCGCACAGCGCTGCGCATGCAGAAAGAGGAGTGGAGAATCAGGTACGACTCGCGCGGCGAGCCGTACCTGGTGCGGGCCGGCGTTCTGCACGACGACCGGCGCCGGCCGTACTTCATGGCGATCGCCTTGCCTCTGGCGGAAAACGAACGCACGATCAAGGCCTTCACCATCGACTATTCGCTGCTGTTGCCCATCATGATTCTGGCCAGCAGCCTGTTGGGCTGGTTCGTGGCCGGCCAGGCGCTCCAGCCGCTCAACGAGGTCTCACGAACGGCGCAGCGCATCTCGGGATCGAGCCTGGATGTGCGCCTGGTGCCGCGCGGCGCCGGCGACGAACTCGATCAGTTGATCGAAGCGTTCAATCACATGATGGAGCGGCTGGCGGCGGCGTTCGAGCAGATCCGGCAGTTCTCCACCGACGTCTCGCACGAGTTGCGCACGCCGCTCACCGCCATCCGCGGGCAGTTGGAGGTGGCGCTGTTCACCGCCCAAACGCCGGAGCAGTATCGCGAGGCGGTGCTGAATGCGCTCGAAGATGTGGAGCGGCTATCGCAGATCGTCAAAGCACTCCTGCTGCTATCGCAATCGGAATCCGGCCAGTTGGCGCTCCAGAAGACCTCCTTCAACCTGTCGCCGCTGGTGAAAGACGTGGTCGAGCAGTTTCAGATTCCGGCCGACGCGGCTCGCGTCACCCTGGCGGCCGACCTGCCCGGCGAATGCCCGATCGAAGCGGATCGCATCCAGATCGAGCGCCTGGTTTCGAACCTGCTCTCCAACGCCGTCAAGTACACGCCGGAAGGCGGCCGCGTCGGGGTCCGGCTGAGCGCCGAGTATAACCAGGTGCGCCTCGACGTGCAGGACGACGGACAAGGAATCCCGGCTGCCGATCTGCCCCACATCTTCGACCGCTTCTATCGGGTTCACCCGGCCGATGTCAGCCCGGAGAAAGGGTTGGGCCTGGGGCTGAGCTTCGTGGCCTGGATCGTGAAGGCTCACGGCGGGTCCATCGAGGTAAAGAGCGAAACGGGAAAAGGCAGTCTTTTCACGGTCCGGTTGCCCGCGGGCGCTGCTAGAATTGAGGAAACCCAATCGCCATGAGCCTCGAAATATCCGAGCGGGAAAAAGAAGGGATCCGAATCCTCGACCTAAGCGGGCGCCTGACGGCGGGGGAAGCCGGCGCCGTTCGTGACCGCGTGCGCGCCGAAGTCGAGGCCGGAGCAAAGCAGTTCATCTTCAATCTTCAGGACGTGGACTACATCGACAGCACCGGTTTGGGAGTCATGGTGATGTGCTACACCGGCGTCGAACGGGCCGGGGGGGTCCTCAAGCTGCTGAACCTGAACCGGCGGAACGTGGAATTGCTGGTTCTCACCAAACTCACGACGGTGTTTGAGCTCTTCAACGACGAGCAGGACGCGGTGAACAGCTTCTTCCCAAACCGCGAGATCCGGCGGTTCGACATCCTCGAATTCGTGCGCCAGCAACGCGAGGCGTAGGGAGCGCATGCGTCTGGTCGTCATCGGGGGCGTCGCGGCTGGGTTGAGCGCGGCCTCGCGCGCGCGCCGCTTGGACAGGGACCTGGAAATCACAGTTGTCGAGAAGGGTCCGGAAATCGCCTACGCCGCCTGCGGGCTTCCCTATTACCTGGAAGGGCAGATCCACGATCTGGCCGAATTGACCCACTTCACCCCCGAGCGGTTCCGCCGTGAGCGCAACATCGAGGTCCGCACGGGCGCGGAGGTCACCGCGATCCATCACTCGCGGCGGGAGGTCTCTCTCGCCGGCGGCGAGCGGGTGCGTTACGACAAGCTGGTGATTGCCACCGGCATGCGCGCGGACCGCTCCGCCGTGCCGGGCTCCGATCGCCCGCATGTCTTTGTCCTGCAAACGCCCGGCGACGCGCGGCGATTGATGGAGTTCCTGAAGACACGCCGCCCGAGGCGCGCCTTGGTGGTGGGCGCGGGTTATAACGGTCTGGAGGTTGCCACGGCGCTGCGCGCGCACGGGTTGGCGGTCGCCGTCGTGGAGAAGGAAGCGGACGTCCTGGGGCGCGCGGACGCGAACCTGACGAAGACGATCGCCGCGTTGTGCGAGCAGTTCCGGATCGAGCTACGGCTGGGCACGCCGGCCGGGGAACTCGACGAAGAACTCGTTGTGCTGGCCGCCGGTTTCCGTCCCAACACAATCCTCGCGGCGGAGGCCGGCATCGAGACCGGCCGCACCGGCGCCATCCGCGTCAGCGACCGCATGGAAACGAACCTGCACGGCGTTTGGGCGGCCGGCGCTTGCGCCGAATCGACGCACCTGGTGACCAGCCGGCCCGTCTGGGTCCCCCTGGGAACCATCGCGAACAAGACGGGCCGCGTGGCCGGCGCCAACGCCGCCGGCGCCCGCGACCGGTTCCCCGGCATCGCAGGAACATCGATCGTGCGCATTTGCGGAGTGGGCTTCGCCTTCACGGGCCTCTCGCCCGAAACCGCCCGGCGGGAGGGCTTCGCTCCCGTGGCCGAGCGCATCGACGCTCCGGACCGCGGACCCAGCTTCTGGGGCCGCAAGACGACAGTGGAACTGGTAGCCGACCGCCGCACACGGCGGCTGCTCGGCGGCACGGTGATCGGGCAGACGGGTCTGGAAGGACGTATCAATGTCATCGCCGCCGCGCTCACCAGTGGTATGCGCGTGGACGAGTTCGCGGAGCTGGACCTCGCTTACACACCGCCCTACGCGCAGGTTTGGGACCCGCTGCTCATCGCGGCGCAGCAGTTGGAGAAGTTGCTAGACTGAGGGCATATGGCTTTCGGCTTCTCGGAAAAGCACAAGGGGCTTTTGCGGGCGGGTGAGGATGTTCCGGCGGTTCGTTTGAGGGAGGTCGGCGGCGGCGAGCGGTCCGTGGCGGAATTGGCCGCGGAGGGCGGCACGCTGCTGGCGTTCTTCAAGGTCTCCTGTCCAGTGTGCCAGTTCACGCTGCCGTTTCTGGAGCGGCTCGCCGCGGCGGGCGCGATGCGGGTATTCGGCGTTTCGCAGGACGACGTCCAGGCCACCGGCCGCTTTGCCCAGGAGTACGGCCTGACCTTCCCGATGCTTCTCGACGAGGCCGCGGCCGGCTACGCCGCCAGCAACGCCTTCGGTATCTCGAGCGTCCCCTCGCTGTTCCTGGTGGACGGCAAAGGCACGGTAGCGTGCGCCAGTGAAGGCTTCGTGAAGAGCGACCTGCTGGATCTGGGGCGGCGGGCGGGTGTTGAAGTGTTCCGCCAGGACGAGTACGTGCCCGAATGGAAAGCGGGCTGAGGCTCGAAGAACTAGGCTCCGGTCCGGAGCCGGGACAACTGGGAATCAGGGATGGCTCAGATCATCAACGAGATTCTGGGTTCCGCCGCGGCCATCGCCAAGGGGATGGGCGTCACTCTCAAAGAGATGATGTCGCCGACCGTCACCGAGGACTATCCCGATGCGCCACCGCAGTTCCAACCGCGCTATCGCGGCCGCCACGTGCTGCGCCGCGACGAGAACGGGCTGGAGAAGTGCGTCGCCTGCTTCCTCTGCTCGGCCGCCTGCCCGGTGGACTGCATCTACATCGAGGCCGCCGAGAACACCGAAGCCGTGCGCATCTCCGGTGGCGAGCGCTACGCCAGGGTCTACAACATCGACTACAGCCGCTGCATCTTCTGCGGTTATTGCGTTGAGGCCTGCCCGACCGACGCCATCACCCACGGCCATGGCTTCGAACTCGCCAGCTTCAACACCAGCACGTTGGTCTATCGCAAGGAGCAGTTGCTGGAGGCGGCTTCTCCCGCGCCGAAGTAGCCTGTCGGGCAGTCCCCAGGCGGCAACGGCCCCCCTGCCTTCTGTGCTAGATTTGACGCTTGTTCACCTCAGAAATGTTTCGTGGTCCTAGGCGGCTGGCTGCACTGGCTTTGACCGCCGTCCTGGCAGTTCTGGCGGTTCTGGCTTATCCAGATGTGCCGAGATTGATCCTGGTTGTGGTCGCCATTCAGTTGTCGGCGGGGGCATTCGCCTGGGCGCTGTTACACAAGACGCGGACCGATCTGGACCACATCGACGAGACCGTTCGCACAAGCCGGAAGGAGATTCTCCGCCAGACCCAAGCGTTGATCGCGATCCACTCCACCGTGCGGTTTCGCTACCCACTGCCGGAGATGGGCGGATGGGCGATCTCGCCGGATTTGGCCGAGTTCCTGATCACCCAGGTTCGGGCGACGAAGCCGCGGGTCGTGGTCGAGACTGGCAGCGGAGTCTCTACGATCCTCATCGGGTACCTGCTTCAGCAGCTCGGCGGCGGCCGGCTGATCTCACTCGACCATGACGAACGTTTCGCCGCCGAATCGCGCGAGAACGTACACC
>CAYOTD010000403.1:0-5407 GCA_964406685.1 uncultured Solibacteraceae bacterium
GTGCCTGCGGCGCCGCGCCCGCGCAGACCGTCGAGCCCGGCTATGTCGTGGGGTTCGAGCAGCGGCTGCGCAACGAGAACTGGAACAACATCCTGGATTTCAACTCCGCCGCCGACGACGAGCGCGAGCAGATCCGCTGGCGGACGCGGTTTTGGGTGTCCGGTCCGGTGGCCAAGGGCGTCAACTTCTTTGTCGGCCTGAGCCAGGAAACCAACCAGAAGATGGGGAAGGACCGTTACTTCGACGAGATCTTCTTCGAGCACGCCTTCATCGATATCAACCGCCTCTTCGTCGACGGGCTGTCGCTGCGCGTCGGCCGCCAGAACTTCATCCGCGGGGACGGCTTCATTTTCAGCGACGGCGGGGCCGGCGACGGCTCGCGCACCCGGTACTTCAACGGTTTCGATCTGGCCTACAAGCGCAACAAGACCACCTACGAGCTGATCGGGATCTCCAACCCTTACGCGGACCGCTATTTTCCGTTGCTCCACGACCAGCGCCGCATCTTCCAGAATTGGGACGACCAGGCCCTGGGCCTGTACGTCACCAACAGGTCGGTGGGCCCGGCCACCCTGGAAGGCTACTGGATCTACAAGCGGGAGATCAACGACCGCCTCGCGGTCACCAACCCCCAGCACCAGGTCAACCGGTTCCTGAACACCGTGGGCGGACGGGTTTCCACGCCGCTGGCTAAGAACTGGCTGGCAGTGGGCGAGTTCGCCGGACAGTTCGGCCACCAGGCCGACCACAAGAGCATCGCCGCCAGAGGCGGATGGGCCTACCTCCGTCGCACGTTTCCGCGCACGAAGTGGGCTCCCTACGCGCAGGTGGGCTACCTGGGCCTGTCCGGCGCCGACCCCTACCGGGCCGATGCCAACGGAAGCTGGGACCCGCTGTTCGCCCGCTGGCCCACCTGGAGCGAGCTCTACATCTACACCCAGATGGGCGAGGTCGGCATCAGCTATTGGACCAACATGAGCATGCCTACCCTGGAGACGGGCTTCTCGCCGTCCAAGCGGATCAAGGCGCGCATAACCTACAACCACATGAGCGCCTTCCACACTTACGGCAGCGCCGCCCGCAACTTCGGCACGGGGACCTTCCGCGGGCACAACATCCAGGGCCGGGTCGATTTCGTCCTGAACCGCTTCATGGTCGCCCACGCGCTCTACGAGCGCATGACGCCCGGCGCGTTCCACCTGCACAAGGACGCGGGCTACTTCCTGCGGTTCGAGACCAGCTTCCTGGTCAAGAACCTGCTGCCGGGGAAACCCAGGACCTGATCAGAAGTTGACCAGCGCTCCCGCCGGGTCGGGTTTCTTGGGAGCGCGCACCAGGGCCACCAGCACGGCGGTGGCCAGGCAAGGCACGATCGACGCGGCGATGATCACGGGCTGGAACGAGAACCGGTCGGTGACGATGCCGATCAGCGCCGTCGAGATCAGCGTGCCCACCCCGGCCGCCGTCCCGCTCAGCCCGCTGACCGAGGCCACGTTCGGGCCGCGGAATACGTCCGCCGGCATGGACAGAAACATGGTCGAGCACGCCGCATAGGCGAAACTCGCCCAGGCGAACAGCAGGACCAGGGTCAGGTAGTCCGAAGAGAACGCCGCCGGGATCAACAGCAACATACTGGGACCGAAGATCAGCAGCACGGTCCTCCGCGCTTTGCCCACCGGCCAGCCCTTGCCGATCCAGTAACTCGACAGCGCGCCGCCGAAGAAGTTCCCCAGGTCGGCGCCGATGAACGGCACCCAGAAGCCGAGAACGCTCTGCTCGATACGGAAGCCTTTACTTACTAAGTAGAGCGCGAACCACTCGGCCACCATGAACCAGTACGGGTCCAGCAGGAACCGGCCCATCATGATGCCCCAGGTCTGCTTGTAGCGCAACAGCCCGGCCCAGCCCACCGAAGGAGCACCGGCGGCCGGCTCCTCGGGCGGCGCCTGCCCGGAGCGGATGTACTCCAGTTCTTCGGGCGCCAGTCGCGGATGCTTCTCGGGCAGGTAGTAGAGCTTGCGCCAGGCGAGCAGCCAAAGGAAGCCCAACATGCCGGTGATGACGAAGGCCGGCCGCCAGCTTCCGAAGACGCGGTACAGGTACAGCACGATGAAAGGCGCGATGGCGCCGCCGATCGACGAGCCGCTGTCGAACAGCGCCACGGCCCAGCCGCGCTCCTTGGCGGGGAACCATTCCGAAACCGCCTTGGTGGCGCCCGGCCAGTTGGCCGCCTCGCCCATGCCCAGCAGGAAGCGGAAGGCGCTGAACCCCGCGATGCCGCGCGCCAGCGACGTGAGCATGGCGATGGAGGAATAGAACGCCACGCTGAAGCTCAACCCGCGGCGCGTTCCCAACCGGTCGATCACCCGCCCGGAGACGCTCTGGAAGATCGTGTAGGCGACACGGAAGGAGATCAGCACGATGGCGAAATCCGTGTTCGACCACTGGTACTCGATCTTCAGATAGGGCGCCAGCAGGCTGAGCGTCTGGCGGTCGATGTAGTTGATGACGGTGGAAAGAAACAGCAGCCCGCCGATCCACCAGCGCAGGTGCCGGATGGGGCGGCGGGCCGCGGGGGCGGCACTCACGGGAAGGGACATTGATTCACTTGGGCGCCGGTCAGGCGACGTTCGGATAGACCTTGCGGATCGCGGCAATGATGTCGGCGATGTCGCGGGCCGTATACTTCGGGTCCATGGCCGGGCCGGCGAACCGGTCCAGGATATCCAGGGTCCGGGGGCAGGTGGCCGGGCCGTACTGGATGGTCTTGCCGCGCCCCACCGTCCAGGTCGGCCAGTCCGGATGGACGGTCACTTTGTTGACGATGTAAGGCAGCACGGGCATGACGACGGAGCCGGAAGGCGGGGTGACGGGCACGTTCTCGGCCTTCATCAGCTCCGAAAACTTCACACGCTTTTCCTTGCTGTCGAAGCGCAGGAAGACCGCCGTTCCGATGTCGCCCTCCGGGTCCGGCAGGTGGCGGAAACGGATGCCGGGCAGGTCGCGGATGCTGTCGTAGACGCGCCGGGCATTGGCGCGGACCGCGCCCACGATCCGGTCGAGCTTGCGCAACTGGGCCAGCATCACGCCGCCGCTGAACTCGTTCATGCGGAGGTTGGCGCCCACGAAGGGCGACAGCTTCGGTGTTCCGAGCATCTTGCCGTGCAGCCCGCGCAACGCGCCCAGGTCGTGGAAGCGGGCCGCGCGCTCGAACATCACCGGATCGTTCATCACCACCGCGCCGCCCTCGCCCGCGGTGATGGTCTTGTTCAACTGGTGGCTGTAGATGGAGATGTCGCCCATCGATCCCAGCGGCTTGCCCTTGTAGCTGCCGCCCACCGACTGCGCGCAGTCTTCCAGCAGCCTGATGTTATGCTTGCGCGCGATCGCCAGGATGCGGTCCATGTCCGCCGGGCAGCCTTGCAGGTGCACCGCCATGATGAGCTTGGTCCTGGGCGTGATGCGGTGCTCGATGTCGTTGGGATCGATGTTGAAGGACTCGTCGATCTCGGCGAACACGGGCAGGGCGCCCGCGCGCACCACGGAGGTCGCCGAGGAGTGCCAGGTCCACGCGGGAATGATGACCTCGTCGCCGGGGCCAATCTGAAGGGCGGCCATGGCCGCCTCCAGCGCCGCCGTCCCCGAGGCCACCGCGAGCGCGTACTTCATGTTCATGCGCGCCGCGAACTCCTTCTCGAAGGTGGCGACCTTCATCGGCGGTTCGCTCCCCCGCCCGTACCAGCGGAACGGCCGTCCGGTGCGCAGCACTTCGGTAAGCTGCGCCTGTTCCTGTTCGTCGTAGAACTGCGGACCCCAATAATCGGGCGATAAGGGTTTTTCCCGGACGGGTTTTCCGCCCTGTGCGGCGAGGGCGCCTGTCGAGCTCGCGCCTCCGGCGGCGGCCGCCGCCGTTCCCACGAATAGTCTTCGGTTCATTCTTCCGTCCTTCCTGCGGTCATCAGCGCGACAAACCTTTAAGATACGCGATCACGCCCTGGGAGAAATCCTCCTCGGCGCGATCGGTTACAAATGACGTCGCCGGCCCGGTTTCGTAGCCTCCCTGGGCGCACGCCTGTTTGGTTGCCAGGTATCCCATCCAGCCATTGGTGTAGCCGAAGTAGAACGTGTAGGGGAACGGCGAGCGCTGGCGCACGTTCATCGAGATCTCGCTGAACAGCTCCAGGGGAGCCGCCCACACGGCCAGCTCGTTCCCGATGTTGAGAAACCGCACCGGAATGCGCACCAGCGATTCTCCGCCGCCGGTCACCCGCAGATAGGCGCGCATGCTGTCGTCCCAGCGAAAGTCCTTGCGCAGCGGCGTCTCGATCCACTTCTCCCCCGTGCGCAGGGCCACCTCGCGCCACGGCGCGCCCATGCCATTGTAGGCGGACAGAATCCGGTCGCCCAACAGCACGTTGAACTCGGTGATGTGGCTGGCCTTGAAATTCGCCGTCACGGTGTAGATGGGAGCCTGGTCGCCGGCCGCGCCGTTGATGAACAGCATCGGCGCGCCCAGCTTCCGCTCGACGTACTCGGCGACGATGCCCGGCGCGTCTCCGCTGATCAGCAGGTTGCTGCCGCCCAGCACGGTTCCGTGCATGCTGTAGTTGGCGATCAGGGCCAGCAGCCCGCCGTCCTCGCGCGTCAGCCGGATCAGGCCGATCTGCCGGTCCACGGGGCCGTCCGGATTCAGTCCGAGCGAGATCTTCCCCTCCGGATCGCGGGCGCGGCGGTTGATGTTGGCATTGGCCCAGCCGGTGCCCACGGCCAGCCGCGCCGGGGCGAGGTTCTCCTTCGCCCGGCGTATGCCCTCGACCAGCAACTGCACGGTGTGTTCGGTGTACTCGCGGTCCAGTTCGTGCTTGAACCGCTCCGGCATCATCGCCTTGGTGATGTTCAGCGGGCCCAGTTCGGGCGCCGAGTGGGTGTGCGTGGCCGTCCACCAGAAGTGCGACGGCGGAATGCCGGTCCGCTTTTGCACCTCCGCGGCCACCTCGTCGTAGAACGAGGGCGCCACCAGGCAGATGTCGGTCGAAACCAGAATGAAGACCGCAGCCCCGTCGTCCATCGCCACGATGCGGTGATAGATGCGGTCGTGAACGCCGGTGGACTTGCGCTCGGGGTAGCCCAGCAGCCACTGCGGCCCGGGCGGGGTGATGTCCACTTTCACCACGGAGGCGCGAAACGTCCCCGCGCCGAGCGCGGAGGCGGCCGCCAGTGCCAGTAAGGGCAGGGAAACTCGCATGAATCCTCTCACGTTTGTGCCAGCAGGCGCCGGGCGTTCTCGCGGAAGACGGCGCGGGCGCCCGGTTCGGGCAGGTCCGCCTCGCGCACCTTCAACACGGCGGATTCGAAGTAGAACATGGGCGAGTACGAGCCGAACACCACCCGCTCCACGCCCACCGCG